>JAIRYY010000066.1 GCA_031267485.1 Tannerella sp. | reverse complement strand
AAAATGTCATGAGATTTATTTCGCCGCTGATTGCGGTAACGGAGATGGAACGCTCGAAAACGTTTTATAAAAAACACCTCGGACTGAATGTCGAACAGGACTTCGGTGCAAATGTCACGCTGACGGGCGGTATCGCCTTGCAGACACTCGAAACATGGAGAGGGTTTATCGCCGAGCGCGACGTTCGGTTTGGGAACAATGCGGCGGAACTTTATTTTGAAGAAGATGATTTTGACGGTTTTGTCCGCAAACTCGACGGTCTGCAACTTGTACACCCACCCTATGAGCATCCGTGGGGACAGCGTGTCGTGCGATTCTATGATCCGGACAGACATATCATCGAAGTCGGCGAGAACATGGAAGCCGTTGTGCGCCGATTCCATGAAAGCGGCATGACGACCTCCGAAGTCGCCGCCCGAATGGACGTACCGGAGGAATATGTGCGGAAACAGATGGAAACAGTACAGCCGCGAAAAAAATAAAGTTCGCACAATCGGAAAAGCCCGGAAAAACAATTCCCCTTACCTTTGCATTCAAGATAACGATTCGGAAAATGGGACAAAGACTGTCAACAAAAGAAGATTATCGCTGGCGGATTGAAATCGTCGTCAGATACATCGACGAACATCTGAATGTGGATTTCGACCTCGACGAACTTGCCGGAATAGCCTGTTTTTCGCGGTGGCATTTTCAGCATATCATGCACGCCTGGCTGGGCGAACCGGTTTGGACGCATGTCATGCGGCGCAGGACGGAAACCGCGGCAACGCTTTTGCGGCAGACGGAACTGACCGTTAGCGAAATCGCATGGAAAGTCGGCTACGATGCGCCTTCTTCGTTGACAAAAGCGTTCCGGCTGTTCTATAACATTTCACCGATGGAGTATCGAAACAATAAAAATATTATCATTATGAACTCTTTAAAAGTAAATGAACATGTGATTTTGAAAGCTCCGAAAATCCAAAATATGGAGCCGAAGCAGGCGATTTATGCAGAACTGACCGGAGAATATTCGTCGCTGGATTTCGGCGGAACATGGAGCCGTTTATGGCAATTTGTCAAGGAAAACAAACTGTTTTCCGCCGGCATTGAACACATCGCTTTCTATTTCGACGACCCCGGAGTAACGCACGCAAGCCAATTGCGCACACACCTCTGTCTGACCGTCCGGAAACCCGCCGAACCGAAAGGCGAAATCAACGTGAAAACCATTGAAGGGGGCAAGTATGCCAAATTTCTCTACCAGGGGCCATACAGCAATCTGTCGGCGGTTTACGATACGATTTATTCCCGCTGGTTACCCGAAAGCGGTTGCACGTTAATGGATATTCCCTGGTTTGAGAAATACATTAACAATCCGAACAACACTTCGCCGGAAAAACTCAAAACGGAAATTTATATCCCTGTTGAATAGGAGACAGCGCCTTAATGAACGGACGGTCCGGGTAAGGGGGTGTGGAAATCAGGAAACTTTTTTGCGGGAGCGGAAGCGGCGGCACTGGCCGCAGATGTCGTAGCCGAGCAGCGCGCCGAGAATGAAATCCTCCTCCGGCGTCAGGCGGTTCAGCGGGCGGTCGGCAAACATTTTGATTATTTCCAGACATTCGGGATGACCGAAATACAGGTTGATGCTGTTTTTCCCCGCTTTCTGAACGACATAATCTATCTTCCGGCTCTCCAGACGGCGGAAAGCCTGTTCGGAGTACCGGCTGTTGAGCGTGTACAGGACAAGAGGCCTTATGCCTTTCCTGTATTCGTAGATATGATTGCACAGGATTTTTATTTCGGCAGGCAGGATGCCTTCTGTTTGTTTCATAGAAAAGGGGGGGAGAAAAGAGGCGCACAGTCGCGTGCGCCTCCAGGAAAACATTATATAACTAAAGATTTAATCCAACGGTCAATTCGTCCGTCAGTTTTGTCCGCTTCATTGGTTTCGTCGAGCGCCAGGCCTACGAATTTCCCGTCCACAACGGAGACGGAATCGTCGAAGGTATAGTCCGAGGGGTCGACCTGTCCGGTGAATATGGCGCCGGAGGATTTTATTTCCCCGTAAATAAGCCCCAGCGCGTCGCAAAATGTGTCCGAATAGGAATAGGAATCGCCCGTGCCGAAGAAAGATATTTTCTTCCCGGTCAAATCCGATTTTTTCAGAACCTCGACGCCGTCGTACCAGTCGTCCTGCAATTCCCCGCTGCCCCACGTCGAACTGCCGAGCAGCAGCGCGTCGTACCGGGAGACGGTTTCAGGTGTAATACCGGCAACTTCGTAAACGTTTTCGCTGGAAACATTCAGTTGCGATGCGATTTTTTTCGCGATGTCTTCCGTCATTCCGGTCGACGAACCATAGATAATAGCTGTTTTGTCCATTTTTATTTGCATTGTTTATTAAAAAATTTGCTCTGTTTATTGAAAAAAAATACTCCGCAAAAGTAGTTCATGCATTTTTAACGGAAAATCCCCATTTATGGTGATTTTTAAGCGGCTACTACCTATTTATGATGAATGGCGCCCCTAAAAAAAGCCCGACACCGTATATACGGCAAGGGCGACAAGCCATGCAAGCGTTGTATTAAACACGACGGCAAACAGCGCCCATTTTTTGCTTCCCGCCTCCTGGCCTATGGCGGCCAGCGCCGCAATGCACGGGACATAAATCAGCACGAATATCATAAAGGCCAGCGCCGACCGCGGCGTGAAATCCCCCGACGCCAGCAGCGTGCCGGACAGCGTGGCCTCGTTTCCGTCACTGTACAGTACGCCCAGCGTGCTGACGACAACTTCCTTGGCAGCCAGCCCAGTCAGGATGGCGACACTCGCTTTCCAGTCCAGTCCCAGCGGCTTCATGACAGGCTCGAAAAACCTGCCGAGACGCCCCAGGTACGACTGTCCGTACTGCAGCGCGTCCTCTTCCTGAGCGCCGTCGTCGTCAGCGACCGCCTGCCCGGCGACTGCCTGTTCCGTCCGCGCCGGCGCGTCGACGGCCGCATCGTCCGCGCCGGTCACGGGATAGTAACTCAGAAACCAGATGACGATGGAGGCGACGAGTATCACGCCTCCCATTTTTTTAAGGTACTGTTCGCCCTTGTCCCACGCGTGTTTCAGCGTCGTCCTCGCCGTTGGCATGCGATAGGGCGGCAGCTCCATGACGAACGGCGTCTCGTCGACCCGGAAAAACGTCTTGCGGAAAATCTTCGCCGTCACAACCGCGATGGATGCCCGACACGTACATCGAAATCAGTACCGTCCCCGCATGACGGGGGAAGAACGTTCCCGCAAGCAGCACAAAGACCGGTATGCGTGCGCTGCACGACATGAACGGATTGATCAGTATCGTAATCAGGCGGCTGCTGTGGCTTTCGATCGTCCGCGTCGCCATAATGGCCGGGACATTGCACCCGAAACCCATGACAAGCGGGATGAACGACTTGCCGTGCAGCCCCATCCTGTGCATGATCCGGTCCATTATAAATGCCGCGCGCGCCATGTAGCCCGAATCTTCCATGAAGGAAATGAAAAGGTACAGTATCCAGATGTTGGGCAGGAAGACGATGACGCTCCCCACCCCTCCGACAATGCCGTTTATCAGGAGGTCTTTCACCGGGCCGGCGGGCAGGATGGCGGAAATCCAGTCCCCAAGCATCCCCACGCCCGACTCAATCCACCCCTGCGGATAGGCGCCCAGATAAAACGTGGTCATGAACATGAGCCACATCAGCATGATGAAGATGGGAAAGCCCAGCCACCTGTTCGTCACAAGGCTGTCGATGCGGCGGGTTTTCCGGTTGAAATCAACGCTTCCCGCAACGTACGTTTCCTGCAGCGCTCCCGCAATGAAACCGTATTTGGCATCCGACACAAGCGTTTCCACATCGTCGTTCGTCCGGTTTTTGATGCTCTCCGCCGCCCTGTCCGCAAATGCCTTCCAGCGGTCGCAGTTTTTGCATGCGCTCAATATCCGCCCCGCTTCCGCGTCATGCTCCAGCAGCTTTATCGCCCAGTAGCGCGCCGGGAACTGCTGCGGCACGTCATCGCTCTTGCGTATCATGTCGTTAAGCGCCAATATTTCAGGTTCGGCGACTGTCCCGTAGTTTATGTGGATATGCCTCGCCGTTCTGCTGCGGTTTTCAAATATGTCAATCACGGTATCGAGCAGCGCGTCAAGTCCCTTGCGGTATTTCGCGACGGTCGGTATCATCGGGACGCCGATCATTTTGCCCAGCATCCCGCAGTCGAGCGCGGCGCCGCCGGCTTCGAGCTCGTCATACATGTTCAGCGCCACAACCATGCGCGGATTCAGGTCGATAAGCTCGGTCGTGAGATACAGGTTCCGCTCAATGTTCGACGCCACGACCGCGTTCACAATCACATCGGGCATCTTCTCGAAAATATGCCTGCGGACGAAGCGTTCCTCCGGCGAGTAGGCCGAAAGGGAATACGTGCCGGGAAGGTCCGTTATGTTGATGTGATAGCCCTTATAGTTGAAATGCCCCATTTTGGCGTCGACCGTGACGCCGCTGTAGTTCCCGACATGCTCGCTCCTGCCCGAAAGGGCGTTGAAGAGCGACGTCTTGCCGCTGTTGGGATTACCGACGAGCGCGACGTTGATTATATTTTTGCGCAGGGCCAGCTCTCCGTCCCGCCGCCGCCGTCCGCCGCCGCCGTCCGTTCGGGCTGCAGGCTCGTCCGGCCCGGGTTCACTGTCCGCGGTCCGTTCGCTGTGAACGGACGCGTCCGTCCCGTCGTGCGGCGGTTTCGCATACCCCGCGGCAACAATCAGGTCATTGGCCTCCGATTCGTACAGCACTTCGACCATCTCCGCTTCGCTGTGCCTGAGCGATACTTCATATCCCATAATCGAATACTCCACCGGGTCGTTGAGGGGAGAATTGAGTATCGACGCGACTTTCTGCCCGCGAACGAATCCCATTTCCATGATGCGACGGCGAAAGCCGCCATGCCCGTATACCTTGACTATTATGGCCGATTCGCCATTGTGTAAATCAGATAGCTTCATTCCGTTTTTTTGTTTCAGGCGTCAAAAGTAGTGAATAAATTCCACACGCCATATCCCAACTAATGGGGATATGACGGCCGTTAATACCCGACAATGGGGATATGCGATACGCTGCCATTAAAATAAAATGAGTATATTTGTACCCGAAACGTACTTAAAAGACAGATTTCAATGAATAAAATACTTTTTTCGGGAAAGATGAAACTTGCCGCTCTGATTTCGGCAAACCACAATCTGATTCTCATGCTGTCGCGCTTCGGGATTCCTCTCGGTTTCGGGGACAGAAGCGTGGCGGAAGTGTGCGCGAAATACGACATTCCGGCGGATTTTTTCCTGCTGATATGCAACGTGTATTCCTTTGATGCCTACATCCCGGACGAAAAAGATGTGGTCGCGACGGATATGCGCCTGCTCGTGCCTTACCTCAGGGCGTCGCACCGATACTACCTCAGCGAGCGGCTGCCTCATATCGAACAGCATCTCAACCGTATCGCGGACAGTATCGACGGGAAATACGGCTCCGTGCTGAAACGCTTCTTTGCCGGCTACCGGAACGAGGTTTCCGAGCATTTCATGTACGAGGAGGAGACGGTCTTTCCCTACATCGAGGCGCTGGTTTCCGGCCGGCAGCACGGCGCATATCGCATACGCGACTTCGAAAAGGCGCATAACGACATTGAAGACAAACTGAACGACCTGATGCAGATTATATTCAAATATTTGCCCGTGGACGTGCCGCAGGGCGATTCCATTAGCGTTGTGTTTGATATTTACCAGCTGTCGTCCGACCTCAACAAACATGCCCTTATCGAAGAAAAAGTGCTTGTCCCGTATGTGAAACGAATCGAAAGGGAAACGACATGAACGTCAGGAAAAAGGTCTTGATTGTTGAACCCTCATACATTATCACTGAAGGATTGATGAAGATACTCGGAGAATCAGTATCTCTGGAAATGCTCTCCCCGCTGCACGACATTGAATGTCTGAACGGCCGGCTGGTTACAGGGAAGCCGGACATCCTGCTCCTGAATCCCACCCTGCTGCCGTGCACGGGACGCAACACCCTGAAAGGTATCGTACAGGATTATCCGCAAATGGCGACTGTGGCGCTGGTCTATCAGTACGTGGAAAATTCCACCCTCCGGACCTTCAACGGCATCGTCGACATACGGGAAGATAAGGAGCATATAAGCACGATTATCATAGATTCCCATTCGCAGCTGAACGTAAGCGACACGCCGGAAGACAGCAGCTACGAACTGACGAAACGCGAAACGGACGTCCTCGTACTGATAGCAAAAGGTCTGATGAACAAGGAAATTGCGGAACGGCTGAACATCTCCGTCCACACGGTCATCTCGCACCGCAAGAATATCACCCGCAAAACAAACATCAAATCCGTCGCCGGCCTGGCCATGTACGCCCTGATGAATAACCTGATTGAAGAAGGGGTGATTAGTGACCCGTAGGGGCGTTCTATTAGTGATTAGTGAATTAGTGATTAGTGATTAGTGACCCGCAGAGGCGTTCTATCAGTGATTAGTGAATTAGTGATTAGTGATTATACTTCACGCGGGATATTTTTGTGCATTGTATTTCTCCCGTCACCAGCGACGAAGGAAGCAATCCATGTCGTCGCCTGTGCCTGGATTGCTTCGTTCCTCGCAATGACGGGGAGGGAGGTCGCAATGACGGGGAGGGAGACTGCGATGAATAGTAATGCACAAAACCATGCCGAGCTCAGTATAATACCCAAACCAGCCCTCCAGCCATTACGAGCGGCGTCTCCCTCCCCGTCATTGCGAGCATAGCGAAGCAATCCAGGCACAGGCGACGACATGGATTGCTTCGCTACGCTCGCAATGACGGGGGAGAAGACCGCAACGATGCGGGAGAAGACCACAATGACGAGGGAGGGAGACCGCAACGACGCGGGAGAAGACCGCAATGACGTGGGAGAAGACCGCAACGACGTGGGAGAAGACCGCAATGACGTGGGAGAAGACCACAATGACGTGGGGGAAGACCACAATGACACGGGAGAAGACCATAATGACACGGGGAGAAGACCACAATGACGTGGGGGAAGACCACAATGACACGGGGAAAG
>JAIRYY010000330.1 GCA_031267485.1 Tannerella sp. | reverse complement strand
CCCACAAATCGCAGCCCGGCGAATCCAAAATCAAACCGACAGGGATATTCGACGGCTGCATAAAATGGCGCGGAAACTTGGTTATGATCTCAAAAAAACAGCTTGATTATGTGCTTGTTAGGACAACGTCATTGTAAGGAACGAAGCAATCCGGGCACAGGCGGCGACGCGGCACTCGTCTTTGCCGCATGTGCCTGAATTGCTTCGTCGTTAAAGAATGTGACCGCCATGACGGTGCACACCACATCATGGCAATCGCGTCGTGCGCGTCTGTGCGGGATGTTCGTATGGAGGCGGGGGAGGCTGGCAATGAACAAAATTACGTACACGATTCGTTATAGAGTCAAAAAATGATTATATTTGTCCTGCAATATTTAACGAATTGTTTGACTCACTTATGTTTTATACAGGCCGACGCATATTTTCTCTTTTGATATTTCTGTTTGTAATGGGCGCACATGCGGCAATGGGCGTACATACAGGCGCTGCGGCGCGTCCGGCGGCGGCGGCGGGGACGGACAAGTACAGCGTGACTTATTTCTCGGCAAAAAACGGCATGGAGGACGGGCTTGTGAACGATATTATACAGGACCGCAAGGGGCTGCTGTGGTTTGCCACCTGGAGCGGACTTTATCGCTATGACGGATATGATTTTAAGAACTACAAG
Organism: Tannerella sp.; assembly: GCA_031267485.1. Taxonomy (GTDB): domain Bacteria; phylum Bacteroidota; class Bacteroidia; order Bacteroidales; family Tannerellaceae; genus Tannerella. Next base: position 7,372 of record JAIRYY010000330.1, on the reverse strand, counting down.
TCCTGGACGGATGATTCCGAAAGCCTGACGAATGACCGGCTGCTGTCTGTCGATGAGGACCGGTTTGGCTGTCTGTGGACGCTGTGCTATGATTACACCGCCTACCGGTTTAATCCGGCAAAGGAAGTCTTTGAAGCGGTGAGGGCGGACGGCGACCCGCCGGATGATTTCCGGTCTATCTCGGCGCTGCCCGGCGGAAGCGTGTGGCTGCTGCAGTCCGGCGGAAACGCGCTCAGGGCGCAGACCCGTCCGGACGACCTGTCGCTGTCGTTCGAATCGTACGGGCCGTCGCCGGGCAGCGGTTCTGCGGGTATAAATCACCATTTGCTTCCGGGACGCATCCTCTCGGTGTTTGCCGATTCGGAGGCGAACGAGTGGCTACTCACGGACTGCGGGCTGTATCGCCTGCACGGTTCCGTCCCGTATGCCGTCGCAGGCGTCCGGGAACCGGAAATGCCGGAAAGTTCCGAAGAGCGGCAGGGAGAGGAAACCGCCAAATCATCTCACGCAAATCAAACAACACAGACTTCAGTCGAAAAACCGGTCGAAAAATCAGGCGAAGAAAACGTCCCCAGGGCTTTTTATGCGGCGACGGAGCAGGACGGGCGGGCGCTGTTCGGGGCGGACAGCGGCAGGGTATACGCGTATTCCCTGTCCGGCGGCAAAACGGACTGCATGAGGCTGGAAACGTCCGCAGCGGTTGTTTCGATACAGTGTTCGCCGGACGGCACGGCGTACGTTACGGATACGGACGGCATTTTTGTCGACCGGCGGGAGGGCGGGATGAAGCGTTTTGCGCTCGACAAACCTGTGGACAGGACGGTTGTATCCGCCCGGATGACGGGCGGCAGGTTTCTGTGGCTGTCGCATCCGTCGCCGGGCGTCACGCTGTTCGACCTGCGGACGTGCGAACTGAAGCACTTTGTCGGGGAGGACGAGACGGGGAGGCCGCCTGACACGGAGACGGGGTTTTTCACCGTGGAAGACCGTCGCGGCGTCCTGTGGGTGCATCCCAGGGGAGGCGGCTTTTCCCGGTTCGACACGGAGCGGCGGCAGCTTGTGCCGTTCAACACGACCGGACACGCCGTCAAGTGGAAGTCGAACGACCGGTGCTACACCGCGTTTGCCGACCGGCAGGGCAATCTGTGGATGAGCGCCCAGCTCGACCGGCTGAAGCGCATCACGTTTGCCGGCGAACGGTTTAACATTTACACGCCGAACCCCGCCGACGCGGATTTGCCGGACAACGAGATAAGGGCGCTTTGCATCGACGCGCGGGGGCGGATATGGACCGGAAGCCGCGACCGGAACGTCTCCGTCTACGATTCGACGCTGACGCTGCTGCACCGCTTTCATGCCGGGAGGGTTTATGCCATTATGCAGGATGCGGACGGCGTGTTCTGGCTGTCCACCAAGGGCGACGGCCTGCTGAGGGCCGTGGAAAAGGCCGGCGGCGGATACCGGCTCGACGCTTTCACGAACGCGCCCGGCGACAGCCGCTCCCTGAGCAGCGACAACGTATACTGCGTGCTGCAGGACAGCCTCGGCAGGATGTGGGCAGCCACATACGGGGGAGGCCTCAACCTGATGGAACGGCAGCCGGACGGGACGGCGCGCTTCATCAACAGCTCGAACGGACTGAAAAACTATCCCGCCGAACGGTTCGGCAAGGTGCGGCACATCACTCAGGACAGGGACGGCCGGATATGGGTGTCGACCACCGCCGGCATCCTCCATTTCGACGGTTCGCGCAGGCCGGAGGACATCGTCTTCCATTCGATAACGCGCGGAGAAAACGGACTGAGCAACAATGACGTGCACATGGTGAAATGTACCCCCGACGGCCGCACATACGCCATAACGTACGGCGGCGGGCTGAACGAACTCCTGCCCGACGGGGCGGGCGGATTCCGCTGCCGGCCTTTCACGCAGCAGGACGGGCTTATATCGGATATCATCTATTCCATCCAGGACGACCGCCGGGGCGGCCTGTGGCTGGCGACGGGCGGCGGCCCGGTGCGCTACGTTTCCGCCGGCGAATACATCCAGTACCCGGATGAGCACATAACGTTCAACATGCATTTCAGCGAGGGCGCGGGGGCTGCCGGACGGGAGAACATTTATTTCGGCACAAACCGCGGCCTGCTGTATTTCAATCCGGAGAAGACCGGCGGCGAAAATTACGTTCCGCGGATGTTCATCTCGTCCGTGTGGGTCGACAATGAGGAACTCACGCCCGGAAAGAGGCTGCCGGCAATCGCCGACGACGTCCGGCAGATCGTGCTGCCCCCGAACAACCGCTCGCTCAGGATTGTCTTTTCGGCGCTGGACATGACGGATACGGAATACATAAAATATGCTTTCATGCTGGAGGGCTTCGACCGTGAATACCGGCATACGGACGGCGGGCGAGAGGCGAACTACACGAATCTGCCTCCCGGGAAATACCTGTTTCGCGTCAAATCGACGAACGGCGAGGGCGTGTGGCTGGAAAACGGGAAGACCCTGCCGGTGGAAGTGCTCCCGTCCTTTGCCGAAACGCCATACGCCGATTTCCTCATCCTGCTGCTGATTCTGTGCATCATTCTGGCCTCGGTTTACATCCATACCGTTTTCTACCGGATGAAACAGCGGATAAAAAATGAAGAACTGATGGCGCAGCTCAAGCAGGACTTCTTCACGGATGTCTCGCACGAACTGCGGACGCCCCTGACGCTCATCTCCGGCCCGCTGGAGTTCATCCTCCGGAACGAGCCGCTCTCCGAAAACATGAGGAACATGCTCGGCATCATTAAAAAGAACAGCGACCGCATGCAGCGGCTTGTGGGACAGATACTCGACTTCAGCAAGATACGGGAAAACAAAATGCGCCTCCGGGTGCAGCGCCGGGACATCGTGGCGTTTGCGGGAGACGTCGCAGGCAGTTTCGCTCCCCTGGCGGAAGAACGGAACATCAGCCTCGTCTTCAGGACGGAATGTCGGCGCTGCGACCTGTGGTTCGATACGGATAAAATCGAAAAGGTGCTGTTCAACCTGCTCTCCAACGCGTTCACCTTTACGCCCGACGGGAAAAGCATCCAGGCGCTCATCGAGGAAAAGGAAGACCGGGTTGTGGTGAAAATATCGGACCAGGGCATCGGCATACCGGAAGACGGGCGCGAGAGAATCTTCAACCGTTTCGACAATCTCGTGCAGAAGAATGTTCACGCGCCGGCAAGCACCGGCATCGGCCTGTCGCTCGTAAAGGAACTGGTGGAGCTGCATCATGGCCGCGTCAGCGTCGAAAGCGCCGTCGGCAGGGGAAGCGTCTTCTCGTTCTGGCTCCCAAAGGGAAAGGCGCATTATTCCCCGGACGTGGAGTATGTCCAGGACAGCCCGCCGGAATTTCGGGAAGCGCCGGACGGCGGGGAACGGGAACCGCTACCCCTCATGCTGATTGTGGAGGACAACAGCGATTTGAGGGCGTTTATCCGCCAGGTGTTTCAGGACAAGTTCCGCATCGTCGAGGCGAATGACGGGAACGACGGCCTCAACAAGGCGTATGCTTTTGTGCCGGATATTATCATCACGGATATCATGATGCCGAAAAAGGACGGCCTCCGGATGCTGAATGAGCTGAAAGAGGACGAACGGACGTCGCACATACCCGCCGTCGTCCTGACCGCCCGCTCGAATATCGAATGTGTCCTCGGCGGAATACGGGCGGGCGCGGACGATTATATCGTCAAGCCGTTCCGGGTCAGTTACCTGCAGGCCAAGATTGACAATATTCTCGCCCGAATGAAGAGGATGCAGGCGTACTATTCTTCCCGGAAAACGGCCGGCGACAGCGGCGGCAGGAATGGCGCGTCCGCCGGCGACAGCGCGTCCGCGTTCGCTGCAACCGCCTCCGCCTCCGCCGAAGACGTCGCCGGCGGCAGGAATGGCGCATCCGCTGCCGCGCCCGGCGAAGACGCTGCCGGCGAGGCCGACATCTTCAGACTGTCGGAAAAAGACGAGGACTTTCTGTCGAAACTGAACGAAATAATAGAACGGAACATGGACAATGCGGAACTGAGCGTCGATTATATCGTAAGCAATTTCAGCCTGAGCCGCACAAACTTCTTCAACAAACTGAAATCGCTGACAGGCCTTTCCCCCATTGCCTGCATAAAGGGGGCGCGGATGCGGAAAGCCGCGGAACTGATTCGGGAAAAGCGTTACACCATGTCGGAAATAGCCTATATGGTCGGCTATAACGACCCGCATTACTTCAGCAACAGCTTCAAGGCATTCTGGGGCATGACCTGCACCGAGTATGCCCGGTCGCAATCCTGACGGGGCGTCAATCCAGCTGCCGGCCGTTGACGTGCAGGTTTTTCAGCTGCACGTTTCGGGCGCCGGTAATCAGGTTGCCGTTCTTCGCGACGTGGTTGAAACGGCAGTTGTTTACAAAAACGTCCTCGACATTGAAACGGTCGTCGTAGCCCGTGATGAGGATGCCGTACTCGCTCCGTTCGCTTGTGACGTCGCTCAGGTAAACGTTCCGGACGGTCGGCGGAAAGCTCCGGTCGCAATTCTCCCCGCTTTCGTAGAGCAGGTTTATTTTCAGGACGGCTTCCCGACATTCTCCCACCGTGATGTTCCGCACATAAATGTTTTCGACCAGTCCGCCGCGGCAGTTGTTCGTCTTTATGCGGATGACGCGTTCCAGGTTGGGGCTGTCCATCCGGCAGTTTTCGACGAACAGGTTGCGGAATCCGCCCGAAATCTCACTGCCGACGACCACGCCGCCGTGTCCGTCCTTCATCACGCAGTTGCGCACGATTATGTTCTCGCTCGGTATATTCCACCTGCGGCCGTCCGCGTTGCGTCCGCTTTTAATGGCGATGCAGTCGTCGCCCGTATCGAAAACGCAGTTTTCAATCAGGATATTTCTGCTCGATTCCGGGTCGCACCCGTCGCTGTTCGGGCCATGACTGTCAATCTTCACGCCGGACACGGTCAGATTCTCGCAGAACAAGGGGTGAATCACCCAGAAAGGAGAGTTTTTCAGCGTGACGTCCTGCACGAGAACCGTGTTGCAGCGGTAAAAATTGACAAGCTGCGGACGGAGTCCGTCCTCCGGCGTCATCTGCCGTTTGTCCGTCGGGGTGAACGTCTCGGCATAGCGCAGCAGTTTCTCCCTCCCGCCGAGTTTGGCGGCAATCAGTCCGTCCCGCCAGCCGTAACGCGCACTGCCGCACATGTACCACCAGTTTTCATTACTGCCCTGTCCGTCGATAACGCCCTTTCCGGTAATGGCAATATTGCTTTCCCCGCAGGCATATATCAGCGGCTGATAATTGTAACAGTCAATGCCTTCCCATCGGGTAAGCGCCCTGTTCTCATACAGGTATCTTTCCGGAGAGAAACGCAGGCAGGCGCCCTCTTCGAGATGCAGGTTCACGTTGCTCTTCAATACGACCGGCCCCGTGTGAAATTCACCCTCCGGCACGACCACCGTCCCTCCGCCGGCGTGACTGCATGCGATAATCGCCCGGTTTATCGCTTCGTGGCACAGCGATTCGCGGTCGTCCGCCCTGGCGCCGAAATCCGTTATATTGTAGACGCGTTCCGGGAATGAGGTTTTCCTTATCTGTTTCTCCGTCTTTTCACATCCGGCCCATACATCCTCCGGAATCTGCGCGCAAACGGTCGGGACGGATACCCGGAGAAGAAGCGCACATGCAATAAAGTTAATTCTGAACATGATTTTGGTGATATTATATTAATGCTGTTTAATTTTTTCCATAGTGCAAAGATAATCACCTTTTCCCAAATACCCCGGGTCGCAGGTGATTTTAATTGAAAATATTTTACCGCTGTTTTACTCAGGCGCTGTCTAAAAATAATCATGTCATTTTCTTTCACATTCCGTCCCTGACGGGACAGGTGACCGGGGTTGCATTTGTCAATTCTACCGACATTCCGTCCTCTGACGGGACGGGATACCTGTAAGCCTTGTCCCGTTAGGGACAATATGTCGGTAGAAAACGCAACCTTCATCTCACGTCCCGCCCCGGATGGGACGGAATGTGTTCGGGCGACAGCCGACAGTGTATCATTTATTTGGCTCTATAACGAATCGTGTGGGTCATTTTGTTCAAATGACGGACAGGACGGCCTATCCGGTTGAAAACCTCCGGCCAACCCCGTCACCCGCGAGGCACGAAGCAATCCAGACACAGGCGGCGGCCTGACAACCGTCCGGGCTTATACGGCCTGTGCCTGGATTGCTTCGCTACGCTCGCAATGACGGGGCATGGAGACTCGTCATCCTATGCGAGGAACGAAGCAATCCCGGCGTGTATTGGCGATTGCTTCGGGCTTCCTGCGTCGGCGATTGCTTCGTCGTTCCTCCATAGGATGACGAGTCCTGTCGTCATTTGCGAGGAGGAACGACGAAGCAATCCAGGTGCAGGCTACAACATGGATTGCTTCACTGCGTTCGCTGGCGACGGGGCAGGGAGTGTGTTACGGTTTGCCGGGTCACATCAGCCATTTACCCACACAAAATGTTATAGAGCTATTTCTCTCTGGAAATAAAGGACAGACAACGTAAAGGATTATCCCGTTATTATGCGTTTTCATTTGTAAATTCCGGAAATTCAGCGTAGATTTGCGGTCACTTTCATTTACTTAATAACACGATAATTATGGCGAATAATAATTTGATTCGATTCGACTGGGCGGCCAAGCGTTTGTTGCGGCAGAAGTCAAATTTTGTCGTTCTGGAGGGTTTTCTTTCTTCCCTGCTCGAGGAAGACATCCACATCGAACGTATGCTGGAAAGCGAGGGCAATAAGGAATCATCCGCAGATAAATTCAACCGGGTGGACATGCTGGCGGAAAACAGCCGGGGCGAGCTGGTTATCATTGAAATTCAGAATAGCCGCGAGCTGGATTATTTCCATCGCATACTGTATGGCACAGCCAAAGTGATAACGGAATATATCAATCTGAGCGAACCCTATTCGAATATAAAAAAGGTATATTCGGTCAGTATCGTTTATTTCGATTTGGGACAGGGAGATGATTACGTCTATCATGGACGTACCGAATTCAGGGGTATTCACAAGAACGATGTGCTGCGGTTGTCCGCACTCCAGCAGAAGCAGTTCCTCTATAAGGAAGTGGGCGGCCTGTTTCCCGAATACTACATTTTGCGGGTGGACGGGTTCGACCGGCAGGCGGTCACACCTCTGGACGAATGGATGTCGTTCCTGAAGACTGGCCAAATCCCGGACGATGCGAAAGCCGTCGGTCTGGCCGAGGCGCGGGAACGGCTGCACCGCGACCGCCTGAGCAAGGAGGAACAGCGGGCTTACGATGCGGACATGGAAGCCATACG
>JAIRYY010000221.1 GCA_031267485.1 Tannerella sp. | reverse complement strand
AAAACCAATCGGAAAAGCGTCTGTCTTTTTGAAGACGGAGGCATCTCGTTTAAAATTGTTCGTGCCATCTCTTAATTTTTAATTCTTAATTTTTAATTCAAACGCTCACATGCTGCCTGCAAAATTGGCCGTTTTCCCCAGCCCTTCCGGCCCCATGGTCAGATAACCGGAATCGGCGTAGAGGTCGTGTCCGGTAATGACGGCGGCGTCGTCGCTCAGCAGGAACGCGATTGTTGCCGCAATCTGTTCCGGTTCCTGTAATTCCTGCAAAAGGTGGTATTCCTTCCACGCCTGGGGCGCACTTTCACGCGTACCGTCGGACGTAGCCTTTGCCACTTCGTCCGTCCACACCCAGCCGGGGCTTACGCAGTTCACGCGGATAGCCGGAGCCAGGTCCATTGCCGCGCAGCGCGTCAGCTGTTTCACTGCGCCCTTCGCCGCATTGTACGTCCAGCGAAAAGGCTGCGCGATATGTCCCGATATGCTCGAAACGCATACGACGGCGCCTTCCCTGCGTTCCCTTTGCCTGACAAATTCGGCAATCATGCGCGCATAAGCCGCCGGTCCTGCCATAAAGGCATGCATCCAGTCCTCATAGGTTGCATCCAGCGCTTTTGCCGTAAAGGGAAATGCGTTATTGACAAGAAAATCCGGGTCGCCGAACAGCTCCCTTGCCTTCGACACGAGCAGCGCCGGCGTATCCCGTTCCTTCATGTCGCAGGCGATAAAAAACGCCCGGTCGCCATATTTTTCCCTGAACCCGGCAAGCGTTGCCAAGCCGGTCTGTTCGTTGCGTCCGCAAAACAAAACGCTCACTCCTTCTTCGAGTAAACGTCCGGCGGCCGCCTTTCCGATTCCTCTCGAACCGCCCGTAACGATGGCGGTTTTTCCGTTCAATCCTTTCATGATACTGTATTATTTTATTCAAACTCGCTCATAAACTCCCTCAATTCCTGCCTTTTCGCATCGGGATAGGGCAGGAAGGGGAATGTCATCACATCTTTTGCAAATATGCCCCTGTCCACCAGAACGGCTTTTGTCGTCGCGAGGAAAGGCGAATGAAACCACAGAATATCCATCAGGCGGTCAACCTTTTTCTGTATGCGTGTCAAAGCGTCAAAATCCTTTTCCCTTGCGGCTTTTGCCCAGCCGGAGAAAAGTTTTGGCGCAATATTCGGCAGAATCCCCACGCAACCGTCGCCGCCCGACATCACCGTGTAGGCAAAGTTGTTGTCGTAAGCGCAGAAAACCTGAAAATCGGGAAACTCCGGTTTGACCGTCCTGATAATCTCCACCGTATGCCCCATGTCGGGAACCGTGTCTTTGACGCCGATGATGTTCGGGTGTATCCGCGCGAGTTTCAAAACGGTTTGCGGATGAATGGAATAACTCGTCCGGTCGGGGAAATTATACAGGTAGATATTACCCCTGATTTCGCCTGCGACTTTCGAGTAATACGCAAAAATACTGTCCTGGCTCATGCCGTAATAGTACGGGCTGACGATAATCACGGCGTCCGCGCCGTTTTCGAAGGCGAAATTGGACAGCTCGACGGTTTCGTGCGCGTCCATACTTCCTGTTCCGACCACATATTCCGCTTTGTTTTTGATGACGGGAGAGGCCGCCCTGATCAGTTTTTTCTTTTCCGCAAGCGAAATATGCGGAAATTCGCCGGACGTTCCGAACACGGCAATACCGTCCATGCCGTTCTCTATCAAATAGTGATACAGTTTCAGACACGATTCCGCGTCGATTTCTTTTTCATTGTGCAATGCCGTTAATACGGGAGCTGTGTACTTAATCATAGATTTTTTTGTTATTAATGTTGTGTTTTTTAAGATGAGTGCAAAGATAATGCATACAGTATAAAAAATTATTGCAGAATATCGACATTCTATATCACAATATCGACATTATTCATAAAAAATTTCATAAAGAGTAAGTTTACCCTGAAAAATCCGGGTATTTTCTCCGTCATTGCGAGCGAAGCGAAGCAATCCGGGTACAGGCGAATACCTGGATTGTTTCGAGCTGCGCCTCCGCAAAGACGGGGAGGACAACCGTCATTGCGAACGTGGTGAAGCAATCCGGGCGCATACTGTCCTGTTCTCGCCTGCACCTGGATTGCTTCGTCGTTCCTCCTTACAATGACGAAAAATAGAGCCGCTTATTATCAGTATATTAACGAACCGTTTTTTTCGTCTTTTTCCTCTTTTCCCCTGCAAAGCCGGGGTGGGATCTCGCAATGACGGATCCCGGCTTTTCAGACAGCCCCATGTGAAAAGAAATGATATGGTTATTTTTAGACAACTCATCAGCTTTGTATTTTCTTTCCACGCTTCAATGCCTTCGGGCGTATTGATGAGGACAGGAAGATAGGAGAAAATTTGGTTGTTATACATTACTTTTACAAATACCAGCCCTGACAACGTATTGCTTTGGAGGAAAAGAGGTCTTTCACTGTCTAGGACTTGGATGTTGTCCGGAATGAGAGCAATGAACTGAGCATTTCCTGTGATGAGCAGAGGAGTCAAAAGAAATGTTCCTGCACTTGCATTGTCT
>JAIRYY010000136.1 GCA_031267485.1 Tannerella sp. | reverse complement strand
TCTTCTATCGTTATCGGTTCCTGTGCGGACGATAACCACGATATTCCTGCCATCAGAAAAATCATCCAGGCGAATTTTATCCGTAACCGTCTATATTCCATATTTATAATTATTAAACTTTTATTTATATCTTTAATATCTAACTCTTGTAAAAAAAGATCATCTCCTGACAATCTTAACCGCATCGGCTGTTACCGTCCTAAGTTTACAGTTATTTGTTAAAACAACGTTGACCGTATCTTCATTAAAATAATATGTTCCCAGGATGCTCCATCCCTCGTCCGAACGCCGGAGGTTTACGTATGCATCTTCCTCGTCCCCGTCATAAATCACTTTGAGGGAATATTCGGCATCTCCGCCGTCGCCTCTTCCGCCGCCGTCACCGCCGCGGTTACGTCCTCCCTGGCGAAGCTCGTCGGGTTTGTATACATAATAATACAGGTCGTACTGTCCTTTTGCGGGAACGGGAATCTTCCAGGTGGCCGTCTGACTGCCGCTGCCGCTCTTGATGACGTATGCGGAACGAACGTGCGTGCCGTAATATTTATCGTTTGTCGTCAACGTCCACTGCAACGGCGGACGCCAGCCCGACACGCCCGAATAGGGGAACGAATTGTCATCAACCTGATCGAGCCAGCGCGGAAGAAGGCCGACAATGTCAGGCGTCGACAACACGAAAAGCAGGGAATCTTCATTATCGACAATAATCTCTCCGGGGATACGGTTCGATGTGCCGGAAATCACAAAATCGCCTTCCGCATCAACCGGCCTGTTCCGCTCGCGGATGATATTACTTACAGGCAAACTGATCAGATTCGGCAGGTTTGCCGAGACAAGCGTATTGACAACCATATTGCGCGGCGCCTCGTCCCATACGGATACGAGCCGTTTTGTCTCGTGAGCGGCAAACGAAATCTTGCGTTTCGCCCGCGGGTCGTATAAGTCATTGCGCCCGCCGCCTCCCAGATTCGTTTCCACGTTGATGATTCCGTCATTGTCCGAATCATTCTCTATCAGCAGCTTCACGACATAAACCTCCTTGTCGCGGTTGGAGATTTGCGTCACTTCCGGCATTCCGACGATGTATACGGGCAAAGTCGTGGTATAATCCCATGTTTCGAGCGGCGTCCGCAAATCTTCGCCGGCAATCGCCCCCATCGTGTCGAGCAAATCTTCAAACCGCAGGTTCGTAAATATATTCCGCTGCAGGATATTGCGCAGGGAATCCCGGTACTCCTTATATCCGATATTACGTTCGGCGGGGGCAAACAGATAGTTCGCCTTCAACGATATCACATTATCCAGCAGGTCGCGGTGCTCGACATTCGCCAGCAATTCCTTGAACGGGTATTGCGCCATAAGCAAATTCGCTTTCTCGTTATTGCTTATCCCGTTCATTTGCCTTATCCAGTTATTATTATCGGTCTTGTCCTGCAGGTAAAGTTCTATCAGACGGTTGGCAATCGGCCAGTCCGACGAGAAAATATTGTACCTGAAATTATATAGCTGCGGAAATATGAGATACGGATTCGGTTTTACGGTGATATTGAGCGCACCGCGGTCCTGCGACCAGTTAAAATCGCTTTCCGTCCGCTGAAAAGTCCACATAAAATTGTTAAAAGTGCGTATCGCCGCTTCTTTTTCGCTGATATCCTGCCCGTTCCACTTAGACCACCGTTTTTCATTCTTGGCTCTTTCGACAAAATCAGCCTCGTTGAACAGACAACCCTTTTCGGGATAAAGCACCATTTCCGGCTGCATCTTTTCCTGTGCCTGCGTCCAGGTACGCACATAGCTGTAAAACTGTACGGGGACTTCCACCACCGAAAAACGCCTGAACGAATAATCCAGGGAATATGTACTTTCCAGCGAACGCCTGCGTTCCCTTATCTGTGCGGGTATCGTATCGGCTATCGAATCGAAAACGGAGGAAAAATAGTTATGTCCGTTCAGATAGCAAACACTGTAAACGGTACCGTCCACATCCATGCTTTTCTGCTCATAATCGCCGATGATGAGCGTTATAGAAGGCGACGGGAAATCCGTTTCGAAGATGAAAAGGCTGTCTTTTGCCACATTACCGGGCGTTTTAACCGAATCGCTTGCCAGGCTGTCCCGCGAAGTTTCCTCCGGAAGCCTGTCGGCGGTCAGCGCTTCGCGCCTCATCGAGTCGCGCTCCCTGCCTCCGGGTCTTTCCGGACGCATTCCGCGCTCCCCGTTCCGCGTTCCGCGTTCCCCGTTCCGGCCTGCGCCTCGCTCCGAACTTCCGTCGAAGCTCCGTTCCGGCCGTCCTTCCCGGCTTCTTGTCGAATCCCGTTCAGCGTTTCCGTCCGCATTTCTTTCGGGTCGTTGCGCCAAATTCCGTTCTGTCCCCTGTGCCTGCTCCGTATTTCCACCCGGCGAAGGTCTTCCCTCCTGGCGTGCGGCGCCCTGTCCGGGATTCCTGTTGAGACCCCGTTCCGCGCTCCTTGCCGGATTCCGCGTCTGTCCCTGTCCCGGAGCGCCGAATCTTTGTCCGCGCCCCGGACCCTGCATCTGTCCTCCGCTCTCCGGTCTCTGTTCTTCATTCCCCGCCCTGTAACTGGCTATGGGGGTCTTTAGCGGCGGCCATTTCATTGTGCCCTGCGACAGCGCTTTCAGGCCGTTCAACGTCCTTACGGTCAGGCGGTAATTGCTGAAATAAGCCTGTTGCCAGTCGGGGTTGTCGCTGCTGTACGACGTACCCGGACGGGGATACCAGTATGTTTCGGGTGTGAAAAGCAGATAATTGCCTTTTTGAAAACTGTAACTTTTGTCCATGCGGAACATCGTGTTCGCATATTCCTGCTGCAGAATCTCCTCCGGGATATCAAGGTAGCAAAAACCTCCGTCCACGCGTCCGTCATATTTCATCGTGAACGATACGGAATCGCCCCGGGCTATTTCGCGGCCGAAATCAACCGTGATAATCTGGCTTTCGCGATTGAACGGCAAGTCTTTCCCGTTTTCCCTGACTTCGCGCAACTGCAATGCCGGATTAAGGCAGAAAACAAAAACGGGGGACGTCTCCAGCGCCACGCCTTTCATGACGACTTCCGACGAAATAGTCTCCGGATGCTGTTCCACCGTTATGTCGTAATTGTCAATCACCATTTTGGGCGCGTTCACATATTTGTTATTGATATCCGTGTACAAAGCGCGCATCTCCGCTTCTTTCAGGATGGGCGCGATATGGTTGTATGCCGCAAAGCCTCCGGCAAGCAGGAAACACAGCGCCAGAGCGAGCCAGCGGTAGCGGCCATATTTCGTGTTGGGCAGTCGCCGGAACAGGAAGATTGAAATGCAGATGAATCCCAGCCCGATCAGAAGATAGATGCACCGGTGATTGACAAGCGCCGTCCAGTTTGTGAAGCCCACGATGGAAGATTTCGTCAGCGGCAGGCTGTAAACCATATAATCGAACAGATAATAAAACTTATCTTCTATATAAAACAGCGTGAGCGCGATATATCCCAACAGAAGGACGAAAGTAATGGCCTGGTTTTTAAGGATAAGCATCAGCCCGACAGACAGGCCGAAGATATATATCAGCGTGGGGATGCAAATCAGGAAAAAGTACGTTATATAGGCCGCCCAGTCAAGCGAAACGCCCGACGCCAGGTTGAAAACGACAACAATCAGTATGATAAGCAAATCCAGCCGGAAGAAGACATTGATGTTCCCCCATATCTTGCCGGTCACATATTCGGCGTTGCTAAGCGGGTGAACATAAAATACCTCGGACGTATCCAGTTTTTTATCGGATTTAAGAAATTCCGACGACAGGAAAACGGCGATAACCGCCTGCCCTGTGTTAAGCAGCAGCAGGTTTATGTAAGGGATATTCGACGGCAGCGCCTTCATCAGCCAGAATCCGCCATTTTCATTGATTAAAGCTGCAAAGTTAAATATGCACAGGAACAATACGGCCAGGATGAGAAATACCCTGTAAAACCAGCTTCTCATCAGAAGTTTACTCTCATATTTCGAGACAGACCGTATATTATTTAATGCCGACATTCGTTCTTTATATTTACATTAAAAAAATCAATCATTGACCCAGCGGTTCAGTTTTTTCTCCATATAGTAAACGTATGCGTGTTCCAGATTCGGGGGATAAGGTTCCGCATCATATCCGTCTATTTCGTCCGCTATAACCTGAACTTCCCATCCCGTACCGGAGGGGATGGTCGATATAACCGGATATTTCCTGTCCACCACGGGCAAATCATCGCCGTTTACCTTCATGCGCCACACTTTGCCCTCGGCTTCCTTTAGCATATCCTGCGGCGCGCCGTAAAACGCCACCTCGCCTTTATTCATCAGCGCCATGCAATTACACGTACTCGATATGTCGCCGACAATATGCGTGGACAGGATAATCGTCACATCCTGCTCGCTGATTTCCGCCAGAAGATTGCGGAAACGGATTCGTTCTTCCGGGTCAAGCCCCGTAGTCGGTTCGTCCACGATAATCAGTTTCGGATTGTGTATCAATGCCTGAGCGATACCCAGACGACGTTTCATGCCACCCGAAAGCCTGTTGGCATAACGTTCCCGGACATCAAACAGCCCGACGCTCTCAAGCATCGTATCAACGGCCTGGCGACGCTGTTTCCCGTTGTTCATGCCCGACAGACGCGCGGCATAATCCAGAAATTCGTACGTCTTGTATTTCGCGAAAAAGCGGAAATCCTGCGGCAGGTAGCCGAGAATCTTACGGACTTCCTTGCGTTGCTTGAGCAGATTATAGCCGAACACATCCACTTCGCCGGACGTGGGTTCCATCAGTGCGACAAGAATACGCATCAGCGTGGATTTTCCCGCTCCGTTGGGTCCCAGCAACCCGAACATTCCCGTCGGAATCTCCATGTTGATGTTTTTTAATGCATGATTCCCACTGGGATAGCGCATATTCAGCGAACGTATGGATATACTCATATTCTCATTTATAAATAAAAAACATTACCTTAGAAAAATACATTTTCTTCACATAGACGCATTTTTCGAATCAAAGTTTAAATCCGGCTGTTTTTTATTTTGAAATTGCACCGTTTATTAAAACCGGACGGGGTTATCTGCGCGTTTGTCCGTTGCCGGTTATGATGTATTTATAGGTCGTCAGTTCCGGCAGCGCCATGGGGCCGCGCGCGTGCATTTTCTGGGTGCTGATGCCTATTTCTGCCCCGAAACCGAACTGTGCGCCGTCTGTAAAGGCGGTCGACACGTTCGTGTAAACGCATGCCGCGTCGACTTGTCTTTCGAAGATTCGCGCCGTTTCTGCGGATTCGCTGATGATACATTCGCTGTGCTTCGAACTGTGGGTTGCGATATGCTCCAGCGCTTCGCCGAACGTGTCGACGGTTCGTATGCTCATTTTGTAGTCGAGAAACTCCGTACCGTAACTTTCCGGCGTCGACGGTTGCAACAGCGCATCGGGATAATGTCCCGACAGAGCATCCAGCGACGGTTTGTCGGCATAGATGACGACATGGCTTGCGGCCAGCTCCTCACAGATATAGGGCAGATCTTCCAGCCGGTCGCGGTGCACGACGAGGCAGTCGAGCGCATTGCAAACGCTGACGCGGCGCGTTTTCGCATTTGTCACAATGGCGCGCCCTTTTTCCCTGTCGCCGTCTTTGTCGAAATAGGTATGGCAAATGCCCGCGCCGGTTTCTATGACGGGAACTTTTGCGTTGTCGCGGACATAATTTATCAGCGAGCTGCTGCCGCGCGGTATCACCAGGTCAACCAGCCCGACGGCTTCCAGTAACGCCCTCGTCGCGTCGCGTTCGGGAGGAAGGAGCGTGCAAACCGCAGGGTCAATACCATGCTTCGCCAGCGTCTCATGTATGACTGCGACAAGCGCCCGGTTTGAACTGTCCGCGTCGGAGCCTCCTTTCAGCAGGCATACGTTGCCGGATTTCACGCACAGCGAAAAAACGTCGAACGTCACGTTCGGACGCGCTTCGTAAACGACGCCGACTACGCCGAACGGTACGGATATCTTTCGGATTTTCATGCCGTTGGGACGCACGGTTTCGCTTAGGATATTTCCCGGCGGGGAGGGTAACGAGGCGACCTGCTTCATGTCGCCGGCCATCCCGTCGATACGTTCCGGCGTCAGTTTCAGGCGGTCGTATTTCGGGTCGGAGGAATCTAACTTCAACAAATCTTCCCTGTTGGCTTCGAGTATGGCCTCCTTAGCCGCCAGCAGCGCGTCGGCCGTATCCGTAAGCGCTTCCCTTATCTGCGCGTCGCCTACGTCCGCCAAAGACTTTACCGCAGCCGCAGCCTTTTTTATTATGTTCAGATATTTCATAAGTAGTTATTATAATTTTTGTTATATTCGATATTATACCCAAATCCGACTGCATGCCCGGATAAAAACATTTGCCTGCCCCCGTCATTGCGAGGTACGAAGCAATCCAGGCGCAGGCGATGATCCGGCTGTCGTCCGACCTGCACTGCCTGTGCCTGGATTGCTTCACTGCGTTCGCAATGACGGTGAGGGAGACCGCAATGACGGGCAGATACAATGCGTAAAAATATCCCGCGTGAAGTATAATGATGATGAATCATAAAATATGACATTTAATCGTTTATAGCGCTTATTACACAAATTATAGTTTTTTGATAAATTCCGCTTTTATCCTTCAAGACAGAGGTAGTCGTAGTGAACAAGGGGCTTGTCCGAGCGTTTACCCACGCGTTTGCGGGCTTCGTCGCTGCCGTATCCCGCACATCCCACGCCTATCTGCCGTCCGGATTCGTCCAGTATCTTAACGATATCGTCCTCCTCGAAATCGCCCTCTATGCGCGTCACTCCGACAAACAGTACGCTCGTCGCCCCGGGTTGAAGCAGGGCGTCGCGGGCGCCATTATTGACAAAAACTTCGCCTTTCGCAAATCCTTCGGAGTGGGCAATCCATTTTTTGATGTTGCTTACCGGCCGCGATGACGGACGGAAACGCGTGCATACGACGGAACTGTCGTCAGCAAGCAGAGCCGGCAATATGTTATCGCGCGTACCGTTTGCAATGATGACGGCAATACCCTCGTCGGCCACTTTGCGGGCTATGCCGTACTTCGTCAGCATGCCTCCTCGTCCGAAATGCGACTTCCCGGTCAGCACGCATGACGATATGTCACGTCCCGCGTCGGTTATTTCCCGTATCACTTCCGAGCCGGGCAGGGATGGGTCGCCGTCGTATATGCCGTCCACATTGCTGAGGATAATGAGCGCGTCCATCCCCATCATTGCGGCGATAAGTCCCGACAGTTCGTCGTTGTCCGTAAACATAAGTTCCGTCACCGAGACGGTGTCGTTTTCGTTCACGATGGGGATTACGCCATTCTCAAGCATCACTTCCATACAATGCTTCTGGTTCAGGTAGTGATGACGCGAACTGAAATTTTCCTTCATGGTGAGTACCTGTCCGCACGGGATATGATGCTCGCGGAACAGTTCGTAGTAACGGTTAATCAGTTTGGCCTGTCCGACAGCCGAATATAACTGCCGCGCGGAAACGGCGTCGAGCTTCCTGTCCGGTTTAATCTCGCTCCGTCCGGACGCCACCGCTCCCGACGAAACGAGCACGACGGCAATGCCGTTGCGACGCAATTCCGCAATCTGGTCCACCAGCGCGGACATCCGCGTAACATTCAACGTCCCGTCGCTGCGCGTCAAAACATTACTCCCTACTTTTACAGCAATTCTCCGAAACAACAAGCCCATTATCAATTAAAAATTAAAAGTTAAAAATTAAAAGTTTGGCGTTTAGTGTTAATGTTTGATGTTTAGTAACGTGAAATAAATAACATGTAATGGTATCTTTGTCCCGGAGGGACAAAATGTTGGTAGAACCCGTAGAGACGCGATTAATCGCGTCTCTACAATCCCGACCCGTGGGGATGGAATGTGATTGGTCGGTTTTATTCCACATTCCGTCCCATACGGGACGGAGGAGATGGTGTGAGAGGACGTTTTCTACCAACATATTGTCCCTAACGGGACAAATCGTGTACTTCAATTTGCGTATAATCATTATATATTATTTATTTCACGTTACTTATTATACTTCACACAGCATATTTTTGTGCATTGCTTTTCCCCGTCACCGGCGAGCGGAGCGGAGCAATCCATGCACGGGCGACGGCCCGGACTGCTTCGCTGCGTTCGCCGGTGACGGGAAGGAAGTATAAACGCGAGGTTTCCGATTATTGGTTAATCAGCCACATCCGGTCATTAATATCGTCGCTGCCGCCGAACTGTCTTTCCAGAGCTGTTTCCAGATTTTCCCTGTTCATCAGCAGTTCGTCTTCGGGATACATCCAGCGGAGCGGAATCTTTCCGTTGTCGTTGCCGGGGCCAACGTGAAAATCGGGAATGCCCGTACGGCGCTGGTCGAAAAAGGCCTGATAGCCCGAATTTTGAAAAAAGGCGACATATTTCTGTTCCAGAATCTGCCTCAGTCCATTCGCATTGTCCCCTTTGTAAACGACTTGGGGGCTGGACAGGAAGCGGTCAATATCCGGCTGGCTGATGCTGTAAAATTCCATGTCGGATTTAATGCCATTCCGGTAATGGAGCGCGGCATCCCCGACTATCCATCCGCGGTTTATCGCTTCGGCAATTGTGAACTGTATTTCGGGATATCCCAGCTGAACGCACGGGATGCCGGTCGGCGTGACGTATAAACCGTAACTTATCGTGGCATATTGTCCCGTGTTGAGACCCTGGGCGATTACGCTCATGTCGTCCCCCACTTTTGCGCCGAAATAGGAAGAAAACAGTTTTTCCCTGTCCGGCACGCCAGCATTGACGGCATCTCCGGGTTCCATTTGAACAAACGTGCGGGGGTCTTCATTTTCCTTCAATATTTGCAGATAAGTATCCCCGATTGCATCCCGCTGCTTGCGCCCCCTGGTTTCGTCCGGATAGACGGGATAGCGGTCGCTGTTTCCGCCCGGATAAACAATCGCCATGTTGTCGGCGGCGGAAGTCATAACCGGACAGGTGGAGGGGTCGGATACAATCCGGCGGAACTGTTCCTTGATGTTCAAGTCGCCGTCGCCGGTTTTCCCGCTCAGACTCATCAGCACCCGCAGGCGGAAAGAATTAATCGCCTTTTGCCATTTCAGCAAATCGCCGTTAAAACAGAGGTCGTCATTCGCCCTGAACCTGCCGACATATCCGCCGATTTCCTCATTGGCGCTTTCCAGCAGATCGAGGCATTGAAGATACACATCCCTTTGCGTATCGTATGCGGGAGTAAAATTGTCTTCCGGGACGCCTTTCATGGCTTCGCTCATGGGAATGTCTCCCAGGCGTTCGCTCATGCGAATGAAATAGAAAGCGCGGTAAAATTTGGCGATGGGCGAATACGCTTTCATCTCGTCCGTCGAACGTTTGCCGGCTTCGTAAACCATGCGGTCGATGTTCCTCAGTTGCGTGTAATTCATCCCGTACCGTCCCAGCAGATAGTTCTGGTGTCCATAGAGTTTGTGCCCGGTAGCGTAAAACTGGCAATAGCGCTGCGTAATATCCCAGGGATGCTCCCAGCTGTCCATAATGATACCGTTCAACAGGTTGACCGGCGCAATTTCCGTAGGATTGTTGGGGTCTCTGTTCAGTTCCTCAAAATCGGAACAGGCAACGGACGCCAGCAAAAGATTTATTCCTGCAAGCAGTTTATATAGCGTTTTCATTTTATTTTGTGATTATGTAATTAAAAACCGACATTCAAATTGATACCGTAGCTGCGGAGCGAGGGCGTCTGCAAAATCGTTTCGGAGCCTGTGAACTGATCCAGGTCAATATAGTCCGCCTTTGTAAAATAGAGGAGGTTGCGTCCCGTCAGTGAAACGGAAGCGGAACGGATTACCTTTGCTTTGGACAGCAGACTTCCGGGGAACGCATAGGTGAGCGTCACTTCCCGCAATTTCAGGTAGCTGCGATCCTGCATGCGCACGGACTGCGTGCGGTAGTATCCTCTGGCGCTTCCGGCCCAGTTCTGATAGATGACGGGGTCGCTGTTGGGGGCGAACGTACGCGTGTCCGAAATGACGTTTCCGTCCGGGTCCCGTTTCAGTTCTCCGCCGGTGACCGTCACGCCGTTGCCGATGAACTGTCCGGTATAGCGGCTTCCCCAGCCGTCCGGGTCGTTCTGATAGGCAATCCAGTCGTTGTATCGATGTTCGTTGGCCGACAGTTCATGCCGTCCGCCCCGCCACAGATTTTCCCAGGTGTAATTTTCGATGATGCCTCCGCCGGCGCCATCGAACGCGATATTCACTGAAAAATGCCTGTATCCGAGCGAGCTTGCCAGGCCGAATATGAAATCGTTGTCCGAATTGCCCCAGTATTTCATGATCGGGTCGCGCAGGGGCATTCCGTTCTGATAGATGATGTTGCCCTGCGGATCGCGCATGAAATCTTCCACCCACAATTGATCGGCGCGTTCGCCTACCCTAATGTAGCCGAGATTTTCCAAACCGGCATACACGTTGTCCAGCCAGCGGTGCGACGACGAGACGTTGCCGGTCAGTCGCCAGTCGAACGCGCTCTGCTCAAGCGGCTGTGCCGTTACCGTTACTTCATATCCCTTTCGGGTATAGGTCAGTCCGTTCACTTTGCGCAGGTTCACGCCCGAAGACGAAGGCGTCTGCAGGTCGAATATCTGAGGGCCGTCCCTGGCTATGAAATAAGCGAAATCGAATCCCAGGCGGTTGTTGAAAAAACGCATGTCGGTTCCGAACTCCGACGAGGAACTAAATTCGGGTCGGATGTTTTGATCTATCGACGTGCCGCTGTAATAGAACGGCATTTTCATATTCCACAGTGTACCCTGCGAATAAGTTGTGCCAAGCTGATAAGGCTCCAGGTCGCCGCCGACTCTTGCGTACGAAGCCCTCAACCGCAGGAACGTGAAAACGGAGGAGAGGTCGAGCATGTCGCTGACTACGGCGCTCAGCGATGCGGACGGATAGAAATACGTATTGCGGTCGACCGGCAGCGTCGAAGATTTATCGACGCGCCCGGTCAGGCTCAGGAACAGTACGTTCCGGAAGTCGATGTCGGCATATCCGTACACGCTGCCCACCTGTTTTTCCCAGCGGCTGCTTGTCCCGGAACGCTGTTCGACCGAGTTTTGCAGCGTATATATGCCGGGGGCTATCAATCCTCCGCGGGTAGCATCCCACGACTGATTCTGCCGGATTGTCCGCAGGCTTCCTCCCAGTGAGGCTTTCAGGCCGATTGTCGGACTGAGTTGCCGGGCGTAGTTGAAAAGTATGTCGGTGTTGCTGTCCCAGTAATGTTCGTTGGATTCTTCGTAGCCGCCGACAAACTTGAAGTTCATGTCGTATACCGACAGCGACATGGGATAGCGCTCGTCCGTGTTCAGGGCATAGAGCGACAGGTTCGACCGCAGTCGCACATCCAGGTCGGGAGTGATGCGCCATTTGAGCTGTGCATTTCCGTGTACGTCATCCCGGTAGTGACCGCGCAGATTCTCGTATGCCTGGAAATACATGTTGTTATATTGCGCATAATCGTAGCTGTTCTGCTGAAGACCTTCCTGTCCGGGTTTCCAATAGTCGCGCAGGTCGCGGATATCGTAGTTGGCGCTGCCCCAGATTAGAATTGTATAAATGGGACTTCTGGGGTTATAAATCAGGTCGGGATAGTTCGGCGAAGCCGTCCTGTTGTAGTTGACGGCCGCTTCCGCACGAAGTCTATTGCCGATGTCAATTCCTCCGGTCAGGTTGAAGTTGAACGAATTGAGCCGGGTATTCGGGACGATACCCTTCTGGTAGGTATCCGACAGGGACATTCGCACATCGCTCTTTTCGCTTTTGGATGCAATGGAGACGTTGTTTGTCGTAATCAGTCCCGTTTCCAGGAAGTTCGTCAGGTTGTTTGCTCCCCTGGCAATCCACGGCGTGGGCGTCCTTACTCCGGTAACCGGATCAATCGGGCTGTCGTACTGTTTGAGGAGCTGTCCCTCGAAACGGGGCCCCCAAATGTCGGCATCCGAGTTGTTCACTCCGTTGATGTTTCCCTTTTCGCCGTCGCCGAACGAATATTGGTAGTCATAGCCCGTTCCGTATTCGTTTTGTACTTTGGGTATGACCAGATAGCCGGTTTGAACCTGTGTGCCCGAATTGACTTCGACCACGGTTTTGCCCTTTTCGCCGCCTGCCCGGCGGGTCGTGATCTGTACCGCGCCGTTTTTGCCGTACGAGCCGTACAGAGCCGAAGCCGTCGGGCCTTTCAGCACGCTGATGTTTTCAATGTCATCGGGGCTGATGTTCCATGTATCCGAGGCTACGGGAACGCCGTCGACGACGATAAGCGGCTTTTGTCCCCGGAGGTATATTTCGGGGCTTTTCAGCAGGTCTGTCGAGGGGGCGATCCGCAGGCCGGAGATTTTCCCTGTCAGGGCGGCAAACGGGTTGGCGTCCCTCGATTTCGCAATGTCATTGCCCTTGACTTCCTGCACGGCGTATCCAAGAATTTTCTTTTCCTTGATGACGCCCAGGGCTGTGACTACGGTTTCCTTCAGTTCGACCGCTTCTTCCGTCAGCAGAATGTCCAGACGGCGCCGGTCTCCCACGCGCACCTCCGCGTCCCGGAATCCGAGATAGCGCACAAGGAGGATTGTGTTTTCAGACGGGACTTCCATCTCGAACTCCCCGTCCGCATCGCTGACCGTGCCTTTCGACGGTTCGTCCCTTACCTGTATCGTGGCGCCCGTCACAGGTTCTCCCGTGCTGTCGGCAATGCGCCCTCCGACCCTGATTTGGGCCATAAAAACCTGTGAACAGCAACACATGATTGCCGTCAGTATCATATTTCTCATATCAAACAGTTTGTCGGTTAATGAATTTTTGCCAGCAGCTTTTGCGCTATTTTCGAAAACTGCCGGGTGTAGCGGCTAAATTCCTCCATGTCCAGCGACGAAAACTGATGTCTTCCGCGGAAAACGATTTCCCGTTTGCTGTCGTATACCGAATACGCGACAATGTGGGACACGTTGTGGTATGGATAGCCTTCCCTTTTGATGTAATACTGATCTATAATCATCAGGTAGCCGGTCGACGTTTGTTCAAAGAAGTCATCCAGGCGTTCCTGTGAAACGGCGGACAGGTCGCTTTCCATCTCGTCGCCCCTGCTGTTGTACTTCACCGACGCCAGAATTGCCCGGCCTTCTTCGAAGCAGCAGTAAACGATATTTGGCGTGCCGTTTCTGACGCACGTTTCATTCAGTATTTCGTAAAAGCGCCTGCCGAATGTTTCATTGATGGAATCTTCCGGCACATTCATTTTCCCGGCGATGATTTCGTCCGGGTAATAGTTTGAGCGCAAATTGCCGGAACCGATGCCCAGAAATGCAATTCGCTCATTCTCTCTTTCACCGTTTGCCTGCGCCGTGAATATCCCGGACGGCAGCATGATGAGCAGCATGAATAATGTAATCTTTTTCATTGTTTTGTTCATTGTTTTTAATTGTTTTTTTATGCGGTTCGGATTGAACCGACGGCTTCGACAAGCATCTTTATATCCCGCTCATAGATATCGCCGATTGTTCCGATACGGAAAGTATCCGCCTGCGATATTTTCCCGGGATAGATGACAAATCCTTTCTGTTTCAATTTACCGTAAAAGGATTTGAAGTCAAACGCCGGGTCGGGATAGAGGAATGACGTGATAATGGGAGAGCGGGTTTCGGCAGGCAGCAGGGGGAGATAGCCCAGGCGCGTCATGCCGTCCGTCAGCAGGCGGTGATTTGCCGTATAGCGCGCATGCCTCGCCGTTATTCCGCCTTCGGCGCACAGTTCCTTCAGCGCCTGCTGGAAAGCCCTCACGACGTGGGTCGGCGATGTGAAACGCCATTTGCCGGGCGTCTTTTCCATCGTTTCCCACTGATCGTAAATATCCAGGGACAGGCTCCGGGCATTGCCGCGGCACTCTTCCAGCGCTTCCTTTCGGGCGACGATAAATCCGAAACCCGGCACGCCCTGAATGCATTTGTTGGCGCTGCTGACAAGAAAATCTATTCCCAGCGAACCCGCATCGAAAGGTATGCCGCCAAAACTGCTCATCGCATCCACGATAAGCCGCCTGCCATGTCTTTTGACAGCACGGCACAGGTCGTCCAGCGGATTCAGGATGCCGGTCGTCGTTTCGCAGTGAACGAAGGAGACGTGAGTGATTTCATCGTGCCTGTCCAGGAAGCGGTCGACCGTATCCGGACAGACGGTCTCCGTTTCGGGAAAGGACAAAACCTCGTGGCGGAGTCTTCCGTAACGGGCTATCTCCGTCATTCTGTCGCCATACGCGCCATTGCTTAGAATCAACAGTTTACCCGTATCCGGCACGGAGCAGGTCAGAACGCTTTCGACGGAATACGTGCCGCTTCCCTGCATCGGGACGCTGGTGTAGTCGTCCCGCCGGCAATCCGTCGCGAGGCGAACCAGTTCCGCGCGGATGTCCTGCACGATGTCGAGGTTGTAATCGTCGTCCCA
>JAIRYY010000102.1 GCA_031267485.1 Tannerella sp. | reverse complement strand
TCTCTCTCTCTCTCTCTCTCTCTCTCTCTCTCTCTCTCTCTCTCTCTCTCTAAGAAATAATCGGAATTAACCAACACATTCGTGTTAATTAATCCAAAACAGGATGCATATTTCTTTTCAGCAGAGATCATAGTGTATATTTAAAATATGATGTTTATATGTTCAAAACACGCCGCAAAGATATGGCTTATTTTAATAGGGCATTTGGTTTTTTATATGTTTTACAACATGTGTTTTAGTTTTTTTTTAAAAATTGATTCGGAATGGGTGCATTTGACCGCATTGATTATTCAATGATTTTTCATCGCGTAATATCGACAGGCATGGGCGCGTTTTCCCTGAAAAATCTGCTGAAAAATAAAAGTTGGTATTCTATGGAGTTGCTCCAATATGCTCCGTTATGCACGCCCGGACGGGAAATATAATCATGCTTTATATGATGGTATAGCATTTCACGGTGGAGGCTTTCGTTGACTTCATGAAAAAAATCTTCCGTCCCGCAGTCCACGATGATGGCAAGTCCCTCTTTGACAAGATGCAACTGATTGATGACCGTGTGATGATCCCAGCGTTCGCGGTTTTTGTCATAGTCTCCCAGGGCGTCTTTCATCTCCCAGTTGCCGGGGAAAGGGCGGATGTCCACCCCGCCGCTTGTAGCGCCGCATGCGCCGAACACGTCCTGATGGCGTATGCCGAGCCACAATCCTCCGTGGCCGCCCATGCTGAGACCCGTTATGGCGCGGCCAGATCCGTCTTTCCGTGTTTTGTAGTTATCATCCATATAGTGAACCAGTTCTGCGGATACATAAGTTTCGTATTTTATTTTCGGATTTACGGGGCTGTCCCAGTACCAGGAATTTTTCCCGTCGGGGCATACGATAATCATGCCGTACTGAGTCGCGAGGCCGGGAAGCCCGGGTTTTATCTGCATCCACGACGTATGGTTCCCGCCGTATCCGTGGAGTAAATACAGCACGGGAAAGTCCGTTTTGCCGTCATAACCGGCGGGAAGGATTACGATATTTTTTATTACCGCGTTCATCGAATGGCTTAAAACCTCGACGGTATCTACCTGTTGTGCGGAAATGTCAACGCAACGGATGCCGATAAGCAGCAAAAAAAGAAACTTTTTCATAGCGACAAATGTATAGATTTGTTTAAAATTCAGGATTATTTTCGCGACAAACTTACGTGAAAAATTTCATTAAACGGATATCCGTGCAGATATAATTAAAAAAAATGCGTAAAAATCTATTTTGCAACGAAAAATAGTCTATCTTTGCACCCTGAAAAAATTAGAAGTATAAATTAAATTAATAATATAAACATATTGAAAATCAATGCAAAACAAAGGATTTGTAAGAGTATTTGCGATTTTGCTGGCATTAGTGTGCATTTTCTATTTGTCATTTTCATTTGTGACAAATAAATACAGCAGCAGGGCGGCAGTTTATGCAAATGGAGAAACGGCGAAAGAGAACGCATATCTGGATTCTCTTGCCAACGAAAAAGTATGGCTGGGTTACACACTGAAAGAGTGTCGTGAAAATGAAATCACTTTAGGTCTTGACCTGAAAGGCGGTATGAACGTTGTTCTCGAGTTGAACGTGGCGGATGTTATCCGTTCACTGTCAAACAGCAACAAGGATGAAAACTTCAATAAGGCTCTTGATGCGGCTTATGCGCGTCAGTCAACGAGCCAGAGGGGTTTTATTGAACTGTTTGTGGAGGAATATAAACGGATTGATCCGGGAGCGCGTCTGTCGGCTATTTTCAGCACATTCGACCTGAAGGATAAAATCACGCCCCAGAGTACGGACGATCAGGTTGTTTCGGTGTTGCGCGGCGAGCTGCAAAGCGCCATTGACAATTCATTTAATGTATTGCGCACGCGTATAGACCGTTTCGGCGTGGTATCGCCGAACATACAGCGCCTCGAAACGGACGGCCGTATTCTTGTCGAACTGCCGGGCGTGAAAGAGCCTGAACGTGTGCGCAAGCTGCTTCAGGGCAGCGCGAACCTGGAATTTTGGGAAACGCATGATTTCGCGCAGCTGTATCAGCAGCTGAGCGAGGCCAATTCCATTCTGGCGCGTATTGAGGCCGACCGGATTGACGCCTCGGCCGAGACGGAAGATTCCGGCGAAACGGCTGTTCCGGCCGCGGAAAACAATCCCGCGGAAACGCCCGAAGCAAATCCGGAAAACGTAACGGATGCGCTTGCGGATATTACTTCCGAAACGGATTCCCTGGATCAGTTTAGCGTTGATAACCAGGACGCAACACAGTCCGACGAGGAGCTGGCCCGGCAAAATCCGCTGTTCTCCGTGCTTATTCCCAATACGTACAACGGACAGCTTATCCCGGGGGCGATCGTCGGTGTTGCAGCCAAACAGGATATGGCGAAGGTTGACAGCTTGCTGAATATGAAACAGATTAAGGAAGTGTTGCCCAACAATGTCATATTCAGGTGGGCGGTAAAATCGCGCGACGCGAATGAACAGTATTTTGACCTGTATGCCCTGAAAGTCACGAACCGTGACGGGTCGGCAGCCTTGAGCGGCGATGTGGTGACCGATGCCAATGCCGATTTTTCACAGGATATGATGTCGCGCGCGGAGCAGGTCGTAAGCATGTCGATGAACGCCGAAGGAGCGAAAGCGTGGGCGCGTCTTACGAAAGAGAATATGGGCAAGAACGTGGCGATTGTCCTGGACAACCTGGTGTATTCCGCACCGACCGTGCAGGCGGAAATTACGGGCGGACGTTCGCAGATTACCGGACATTTCTCGGTCGAGGAGGCCAAGGACTTGGCGAATGTGCTGAAATCGGGTAAAATGGCGGCTTCGGTTGACATCGTGCAGGAAGACATCGTCGGCCCGTCGCTCGGACAGGAAGCCATTAATGCCGGTATCATTTCATTCATCGTTGCGTTAGTCGTATTGATGGCTTACATGTGCGCGATTTACGGATTCCTCCCCGGAATGATAGTCAACGGCGCTCTGGTGCTGAACATCTTCTTCACAATGGGTATTCTCGTTTCGTTCAAGGCCGTGCTTACACTGCCGGGTATTGCCGGTATGGTGCTTACCCTTGGCATGGCAGTCGATGCGAACGTGCTGATATACGAGCGAACCAAAGAGGAACTGCGTTCGGGCAAACAGCTTGCCCGGGCGCTTGCCGACGGTTACGGAAACGCCTTTTCGGCCATCTTCGACGCCAACCTGACGACCATGATTGCAGGATTTGTGCTGTTCATATTCGGTACCGGCCCGATCAAGGGTTTTGCCTGGACGCTGTTGATCGGTATTGCGGCTTCTTTCCTTACTGCCGTGTTCCTGACGCGCATTGTTTATGAATGGTTGCTTGCAAAAGATAAAATCCGGAATCTGACGTTTACAACCCGGCTTTCCCGGAATTTCCTGGTAAACCCGAATTTCAATTTCCTCGGCAGACGGAAAACGGGGTATCTCATTCCGGTGGTTATCGTTGTTCTTGGTGGCATATCGATGATGACCGTGGGACTGAACAGCGGTATTGACTTCACCGGCGGACGCAATTATGTGGTTCGTTTCGATCAGGATGTCCAAACGGACGAGCTTCGCAATGCCCTTGACGAACAGCTGGACGGTTCGGTCAGCGTCATAACGATTGGGACGGCCAACAAGGTGCGCATATCTACCAACTATAAAATCCTGGATAATAACTCGGCTGTTGACGAAGAAATCAATGCCAGGTTATATGAAGGAGTGAAGAGTATACTGCCTCCGGAGACTACGCTGCAGCAGTTTACAGATCAATACATACAGAGTTCGCAGAAAGTGGGGCCGAGTATGGCGGACGACATAAAGACCAGCGCCGTCTGGGCGGTTATCATTGCCATGTTCGGTATGGCGATATACATTCTGGCCCGTTTCCGCGACTGGGGATTCTCCATCGGCGTATTTATATCGGTATTTGTTACCACCTTGTGCATCATCGCGTTCTACACGCTGTTCTGGAAGATTCTGCCATTCTCGATGGAGGTGGATCAGACGTTTATTGCCGCCATCCTGACGGTAATCGGCTATTCCATCAACGATACGGTGGTTGTGTTCGACCGTATCCGCGAGACGATACGGGACTATCCCAAACGCGACCGTTACCAGGTTATTAACGACGCGCTCAATTCTACCCTGTCGCGTACGTTCAATACGACGCTGTCAACCTTTGTCGTTGTGCTGTGCATCTTCCTGCTTGGCGGCGTTACGATACGCAGTTTCACCTTTGCCATCATGCTGGGTGTGCTTATCGGAACTTATTCCACCTTATTCGTCGCAACGCCCATTGCCTACGAAATACAGAAAGCCCGCATGGCAAAGAGTGGCGTCGTACCGGAGCCGGTCGCTGTCAAAAGGTAAACGTCCCGCCTGCACGGTGAAAAAAAACGGCCTGTTCCCGCGTTGGCGAGACAGGCTGTTTTTTTGGCTATATAAGTAAGTGGCAGATGTGACCCGGCAAACCCTCCCTGCCCCGTCATTGCGAACGAAGTGAAGAGGCGTAATCCGGATTGCTTCGTTCCCCGCCGGCGACGGAGGGATAGCCCCCTTTGTACGGCTATGGTTCCTTTGATAAATAAATTAATCAATTAAAAAAGTTATCTATGAACAAAAACATTATTTTAACAAGCGCATTTTTTGCATTATTATTCATTAGTGTTTCAGCATTTTCGCAGACATTGACGCCTAGGTTCGGACTGGAAATAGCAGGTTCCGCCAAAAAGGTAGATGCCGCGTCCGCATATAATTCTCCCGCCTTTTCGGGCTATATCGGATTTTATACGCAAGTTCCTTTGAAATCCGACCGTCTTTTTGCCAGATTCGGAGCGGGGTTGAATCTGACTCCCGTTCGCAGAAACGAAATGAAAGGATTTTTTGATGAAACGGGGAGTTATCAGGATTTGTATGCTTCCACCTCCGAAAATTCAGTGTTATCCGGCCTGTCCGTCAGCGCGGAGTTGCGTTATTATCTGCTGCCGGGTTTTCCGTTCTGGGGGAATCTGTATGCCGTACTTCCCGTGACGCTGGAAAGTGAACCTTTTGCAAAATGGATTGCTCCCCGGTCCGAATTGAAAGTCATACCGGGCATCGGCTATCGCTACGAGTTTTGCAAACACTGGGGAATTGAAGCCGGCGCGGGTATCGGCTGGGGAAGATATTTTACTCCCAAGGAAGTGAACATGAAAAAATCGGCGCTGGAATATACCGCTTCCCTGCGTGTCGGATATGCCTTTTAGACAGGCGAAATGAACAGGGTCTCTTTTTATACTTCACGCGGCATGGTTATGTGCATTGCTTTCATCGTCGTGGCGTTCTTTCTCCCCGTCGTCATTGCGAGGGCGCAGCCCGAAGCAATCCGGGTCATCGCCTGTGCCTGGATTGCTTCACTTCGTTCGCAATGACGGAGAAAATACAATGCACAAAAATATCCCGCGTGAAGTATAAGCCGGATAAAAATCCCTTTTCCCCGAAAAGGGAGAAGGGATTCTGTTTATTTAGGAGTTGTCTAAAAATAACTTGACGAAGAAACGCGACTTTCGGGACAGCCCCGACGGGTTTAACCGTTTTTTCTATTGATATGAATGTCCTGACGGGTAAACTGACAATACGAAATTTAACTGCAGCCATCACTAATCGCGAGGGGTACCCACAAGGGGCACCCCTACAGGTCATTAATCATTAATCATTAACCACTAATCACTAATCACTAATCACTGATTTCGACGGCCCAGCGCTTGATGCCGCGCTCGGTTTCGCCGAACTCCACGCCGATTTTCGCCAACTGTTTGCCGCTCGCGGTGAAAGGTATCAGGTAATCTTTTGCGTTGATTTGTTCCAGCGCCTG
>JAIRYY010000341.1 GCA_031267485.1 Tannerella sp. | reverse complement strand
GGACAGGTTCCGTATCGACAACGGCGTCCTGCCTTATCAGGCAGCGAACCGCCGATACCTTCCGCAGGCTGCGCTTTGCTTACCTGCGGTTATGAAAATAACGCCCTCCGGGCGTGCCGTCTTGCCGGTGTACGGCACAGTGGATGCGTAACATGAGATAATAATCATAAATCCCCCCCTCTCCCTATGAAACAAATAATAATTCCCTTTATGGCAGCTACAGGTTTAATATCCGCACTGTGCGGATGCAGTCCGAAAAACGAAAAACTGCAATATCCGGTTGCGGAAAAGCAGGCCGTCACCGACGATTATTTCGGTACGGCCGTTGCCGACCCGTATCGCTGGATGGAAGATGATACGACAAAAGCCGTCGCCGACTGGGTGGCGGCTGAAAACAGCCTTACCGGCGCCTGGCTGGACAGGATTCCGTTCCGGAATCAGCTGAAACAGCGTCTGACCGAGCTGACCGACTACGAAAAAATCGGCATGCCGTTCAAAAAACACGGCAAGTACTATTATTACAGGAATGACGGCCTGCAGAACCAGAGTGTCCTGTATGTAAAGGAAACGCTTGACGGGGAAGCCTCCGTCCTGCTTGACCCGAACAGCCTGTCGGACGACGGTACGGTAGCCCTTTCGGGAATCTCCTTCTCGAACGACGGCAAATACCTGGCCTATACCATCTCGCGCAGCGGAAGCG
Source organism: Tannerella sp. (assembly GCA_031267485.1). Lineage (GTDB taxonomy): Bacteria > Bacteroidota > Bacteroidia > Bacteroidales > Tannerellaceae > Tannerella. The sequence goes on along the minus strand of JAIRYY010000341.1, from coordinate 5,688 downwards.
ACTGGCAGGAGATATACGTGATGAATCCCGTCACGCGGCAGTTGACGTCCGACCATATAGAATGGGCCAAGTTCACCGGCGTGCAGTGGCATGACGGCGGCTTCTATTACAGCGCATACGATGCTCCCGAAGCGGGCAGGGAATTATCCGGCATCAACGAAAATCATAAAATATATTACCATAAACTCGGTACGGACCAGGGCGGTGATATCCTCGTGTATGAAAATAAAAAATACCCGAAACGCTTTTATTCGGCATGGGTTAACGACGAGGAGACCCTGATGTTCGTCTTCGAATCGGGCGAGGGACGCGGCAACAATCTTTTCATGAAAGACCTGCGCCGTCCGGGCGCTTCATTCGTGCAGCTCACGGAAGATTTCGAGTACGAATACAGCCCGGTGGAAGTCATCGGCGAAACGGTTTACTTCTACACCAATTACGGAGCGCCCCGCTACCGCCTGATGAAGACGACCGCAGACAGGCCGGAACTGGCGCACTGGACGGACGTCGTGCCCGAATCCGAACATGTCCTGAACAGCGTATCCTTTATCGGCGGGAAAATGATGCTGACGTATATAAGGGACGCTTCCGACCATGCCTTCGTCTATTCGCCCGACGGCCGCCGGGAATGTGAAGTGGAGCTTCCCACGTTCGGCTCGGTAAGTTTCAGCGGAGAAAAGGACGACCGGGAGGCGTTTTATCTTTTTACGTCATTCACCTTTCCCGGCGCCGTCTATAAATATGACATGGACAACAACGCGTCGGAGAAATATCTCGCCCCGGAAGTCCGCTTCAATGCCGGCGATTTTGTAACCGAGCAGGTCTTTTATCCCTCTAAGGACGGCGCCGGGATACCGATGTTCCTCACTTACAAAAAAGGATTGCGGCGCGACGGAAAAAATCCCGTATACCTCTACGCCTACGGAGGCTTCAACATCAGCCTCTTCCCCTCGTTTTCGACGTGGCGGATACCCTTCCTCGAAAGCGGCGGCATCTATGCCCAGGCAAACCTGCGGGGAGGTGGCGAATACGGCGAAGACTGGCATGTCGCCGGAACAAAAATGCAGAAACAGAACGTGTTTGACGATTTCATCGCCGCCGCCGAATATCTGGTAAGGGAAAACTATACGGCGAACGCGAAAATCTGCATCGCCGGAGGCTCGAACGGCGGCCTGCTCGTCGGCGCAGTCGTCAATCAGCGTCCGGAGCTGTTCGGCGTCGCCCTCCCTGCCGTCGGCGTCATGGACATGCTGCGCTATCACCAATTCACGATCGGCTGGAACTGGGCAAGCGATTACGGGACAAGCGCCGACAGCCGCGAAATGTTTGAGTACCTCTACGCCTATTCGCCGCTTCATACGGTACGGAACGACGGGACGCCCTACCCGGCCATCCTCATCACGACCGCCGACCACGACGACCGCGTAGTGCCCGCCCATTCCTTCAAGTACGCCGCCACCCTCCAGGCGTCAAATACGGGCGCCGCCCCGAAACTGATACGCATCGAAACAAAAGCCGGACACGGCGCGGGAAAACCCGTCAGCAAAATCATCGAGGAATATGCCGACGTCTACTCCTTCGTCCTGTACAACCTGGGAATGAAACCGGAATTTCAGAAGTGAGAAGCGAATTATGACATGCAAGAAACTGTTATGCCGCAAAACCGCAAGCGGCAAAAAATGGAATGTCAATAAAAAGAACAGGAATATTAATTAAAAATGAGATTATATGACAACAAAAAAGAAGAAAAACCGGATTGTTATAACTTTGTTATGTTTGTTTACAACAGGTGTTTTTGCACAGGAAGCATCCAGGTTTAATGTTTACGTTACATACAAACATTCATTTGGGATGTTGGAAAAGAATGTTATTTGGAAAATGAAACAGGGGTTGTATGGAAATGCACTGCTGTTCAAAGGAACATATTCCATCAACGGGTTAATTGCTTTGGGAGCAGGATTCGGTACGGATGTGCTGGAAAGTCCTCACTATTCAACCTTTCCTGTATTTGTTTCCGTACACGTTACTCCGTTTAAGTATAAGAAATTGTTCTTTTACAATGATTTGGGATACTCGCTGGATACAAAAATTTCCTATCCCGGATTGCATGAAGAATTGGGAGCAGGATATAAACTCATGTTCAAAAAGCATTTTGGTCTCTCTTTTAATCTGGGGTATAATCTGAAGCAAATGCAAAATATTATTATTAATGATAACGGAATGACAGGAACTTCATATACCACACGACATTCCTTATCGGCAGGCATGGGATTTGTTTTCTAACGGGACAGCGTCAATTTATACACCAGCAAATAATCTTCCGGTTCCCCGTCGTCTCCCGCGCCGTAAAGCGTAAAAGTCTCCTCGTCGACCGCAAAGAAAACCGGGCTTCTACCCTCCAGCCGGTACCGGACGATCGGATTCCCGTCCAGGTCAAATACCTCAAGAAACGTTCCGCGGGCAGAACCGGCTCTGTACTCGTTCGGTGACATTCCCGAAAACACCGTGTACAAATAGCGTTCCCCCAAAAAAGTGTAGATATAGCTCATCTTCACATTCTCCTGATCTTCCGGATTAATAACGGAAGGGGCGTCATACTCAAAATCCACCCTTTTAATAAGATTAAAGTCCGTATCCATAACGTCAATCCGTTTCCTGTATCCGTAGCAAAGCACGATGCGGCTTTCATTGGCATAAACCTCAGCCATATCGGGATCCGAAGCATAATTCATATCGGGATTCCGGTACGTCAAAGATTTCCCGGGCTGCCCGTCCGCGAGGGACAACCGGTACAGGCCGGGAGCTGACGTATAATATTTAGCCTCCATCACGTACAGGGAATCATTAATAAAGGCGGGATCAAGCACATATTCCGCATAATTCATCCGTTTTGCGCCCTTAAAGACCGGCTGCCCGTCCCCGCTGATACCAAACCGGTAAATCATGTTCTTATTAACCTCCTCAATCATCATATCCCGGAGCGGCGTATGCAACAGCCACGGAAGCACAAAATCCTCCGGCCCTCCCCCTTTCATCCCAAAGGCGCTTTTCAATTCATATCCGGCAAGATCGTAGATATGAAACAGGCTGTCGCGCACCTTCATATTTTGAAGAATTAAAAAGGGATGTTTCACATCTACCTTAACGGGAAAGGTCACGCCCTGCAAAGGCATCAAATCCTGCGTTAAGGTTTCTTCGCGCGGGAAAGCGGTATCGGCCGGGCGGCTGCATGACGCGACCAGGCCGCAGCACAGTATCAGTATAAAACATGAAAATCGCATAACGGTGTTAATATATCTGTAAAAATAAAAGTCCGGTAAAAAGAAAGCGCTGCAAAAATACAACATTATCCCGGGATATAAAAAATATACCGGAACATTTTCCGTGCAACCGCATCAAAATCATAGATACCTGTACCCCCCGGATGACCCGCTATCCGTCTCTTCCGTTCGCACGCGCAGATGCGTCCCCGCGTGCTTCTATCGGCGTAAACTTATAATCCGCGGAGGAAAAAATCCGCGCAAATCCTGAGAAATCCGCCTCATCCGCGCGCCGGCCTGTTTGCCGGGCCGGATTTTCAAGCCTGAAACAGCGGCCGGGCGCCGGATATTTTGTGATGAATTTCGATGCGGTTGCCCTGATTTAGTAACGTGAAATAAATAACATGTAAAGGTTTCTCTGTCCCGTCGGGACAGAATGTTGGTAGAAAAATGGACAGCAACCCATTTTCCGCGTGCCGTCAGGTACGCTATGTGACTGTCACCACATTCCGTACCTGACGGCACGGGCCCGGACAGGCCTCCGGCATTTTCTACCGACATTCCGTACCTGACGGCACGGAGCTGGATTGGCCTCCGGCATTTTCTACCGACATTCCGTACCTGACGGTACGGGCATGGACAGGCCTCCGGCATTTTCTACCGACATTCCGTACCTGACGGCACGGAGTTGGATTGGCCTCCGGCATTTTCTACCGACATTCCGTACCTGACGGCACGGTTTATAAACATCGCTGAAAATTTTTCTACCGACATAGAGGTTGTCTCAAAAGCCTTGATTCCCCGTCATTGCGAGGAGGTACGACGAAGCAATCCAGTCGCAGGCGACAACCCGGATTGCTTCACTGCGTTCGCCGGTGACGGGGAAGGTAGTATGTTACGGTTTGCCGGGTCACATCAGCCGCTTACCCACACAAAATGTTATAGAGCCACAAAAAAAACTCCAATTCGCAAAAAAATGACCCGGATTATTTGTTTATTCGATTCATTTTGTATATTTGCGCCTTAAAAATACATCTTATATATGATACGCGGCGCGTCAACGACAAATGATTTAATGATTCAAAACCGTCATTTACATGAAGGTTCTGAACATTTTGGCAGTATAACCGGAGACGGGAATATCAATCCTTCATGCGATACAGAAAAAATTCACAGAAAAAAAATCATTTCACAAGCCGGAATTTTATTTTTCCGTAGAAAAGGATTAATTTCAAATGACGGTTTTTCATATTCATTCCATTTACTGAAAAATTGCGAAGCATTTACCGTCATTACTGAAAACGGCGCTATCCCTCCACAATACAGCACAAATAACTCCGAAGCTTCTGCAAAGACGGTATGCGACAGCTTAAAATTTACCCGGGACGGAGCCTCTCCGCCTCGAGACGGAATGTCTCCGCCTCGAGACGGAATGTCTCCGCCTCGAGACGGAATGACTCCGCCTCGAGACGGAATGTCTCCGCCTCGAGACGGAATAGCCGCATCAAAAGCCTTGAACCGTCATTGCGAACGCAGTGAAGCAATCTCTAAACAACTGACGTCGTGCCGGACAGCCTCTGACATCGCCTCCGCAGAGGCAGCAAGAGCAGCCCCGTTTACCCGGACGGAAACCCGGCGGACGGACGCATGTATTAACCGTAAAAAAGGAATGCCTGTAAGAAAGGACTGTAAGAATTAAACCGACGGGGAACGCCGCGAAAGTCGCGGAAGCCCCATTTGGAGAATTATCAAATAAGTATTTTAAACATAAATAAAACCGAAGTATTATGGCAAAGACAATTCCAAACAAGGATGTCGAATTTGACGAATGGCAGAAGGTCATCTATGCGATGACGAGTAAAAATCAGGCCGCGTGGGGAATCAACGAAGCGTGGTTCACCAGCCGGCTGACGCCGGCGAACACCGGCTGGGACGCGGCATGTGCCGCCTGGCAGGACCCGGCGCAGCGCACGCCGCTTATCACGTTCACGAAGAACGCGAGGCGGAAGGAGTACGAGACGCTTCTTCGCATACTCGTACTCAATCTTCAATGCAACACGCAGGTGACGGACGACCAGCGCCGCGCGGCGGGCGTCGTCATCCGCGACCGCAAACCAACGCCCGTGAAGGCGCCGGCGGAATATCCGCTTTTCAGGATAGACTCGTCGATGATACGCCTGCTGATTATCTACTTCCAGGCCCTGATTATGGGCGGCCGATCGAGGGCAAAGCCGCACGGCGTGCACGGGGCGGATATCCGCTGGGCCATCCTCGCGACGGCTCCGGCGTCGGTGGACGAACTGACGAACTCGTCGTTCGACACCCGCTCGCCCTTCACGCTGACGTTCGACGAGCGCGACCGGGGCAAAACGGCCTACTTCTGTCTCCGCTGGGAAAGCACCCGCGGCGAAAAAGGCCCGTGGAGCGA
>JAIRYY010000279.1 GCA_031267485.1 Tannerella sp. | reverse complement strand
TCCCCAAATGGGAAAAAATACTTGATGTAACTGTTGAACACTGGGAAATCAAACAGATGAAAACGTTGTGGGGCAGTTGTAATTCCAAACGGAAAAGCATTCTGTTTAATCTTGAACTTGCGAAGAAATCGCTTCATTGCATTGAATATATTGCAGCTCACGAGCTTGCACACCTGATAGAACGAAATCATAATGAACGATTTACTACTCTTTTGGATATTAATCTCCCCAATTGGAGGATAATGAAAGAGCAACTAAATGATTTCATTGTATAATTATCAAAGCAAACGATACTCAAAAAATAGTGCAACAAAATAAAGACGGACTCTTAAATGATATTAGAGAAATTTCTCATTGGGAACAATTTGGGAACAATTTTTAAAACTAAAAAGCCTAACTGACTTAAAATCAATTAGGCTTTTATTTAAAAAGTACCCAGAGCCGGGATCGAACCGGCATGTCATTGCTGACACTGGTGTTTGAGACCAGCGCGTCTACCGATTCCGCCATCTGGGCTTTTGGTAAACTTGAGGGGGGCAAAGGTAAGCGTTTTTTTTTGAATTTGCAAGATTTTGTTTTTTTTGCACGGGCTTGGCTGCTAAAATCAAATTATTTTATTTTCTTTGTAATGTTTATTGCATGAGATGAAACTAACATATTTAATATAAACTGATGAAAGATAATTTTTGCGTGATAATGGGAGGGGGTATTGGAAGCCGGTTTTGGCCTTTCAGCAGAGAGGGATACCCGAAACAGTTCCTTGATTTTTTCGGCATCGGGCGTTCGCTGCTGCAAATGACGGTTGACCGTTTTGCCAAAGTGATTCCTATGGAAAATATTTATATTGTTACTAATGAGAGGTATGCCGGACTGGTAAAGGAACAGGTTCCTTTGCTTCAGGACAGGCAGATTCTTCTCGAACCGACGAGACGCAATACGGCTCCATGCATTGCTTATGCGGCCTATCACATAAAGGCGCGCAACCCGAATGCCAATATTGTGGTGGCGCCTTCGGATCATCTTATTTTGAAAGAAAGCGAGTTTCTGACGGCTATCGACGAGGGGCTGAAGTTTACGAAAGAACACGAGGCGCTTATGACTCTCGGCATCAAACCGAGCCGGCCGGAAACGGGGTATGGGTATATTCAGTGCGGCGACACGATGATGGGAAATTTTACCAAAGTGAAAACTTTTACCGAGAAACCGAATCTCGAACTCGCTAAAATCTTTATGGACAGCGGCGAATTTTTCTGGAATTCGGGTATTTTTCTCTGGAATGTAAATACCATTATGAACGCCATACACAAATTCCTCCCCGAAATATCCGCACGGTTTGACCTTGGTTCGGACAAATTCAATACGTCCGGCGAGCGTGATTTTATCAATGTTCACTATCCTTACTGTCCCAACATATCGGTCGATTACGGGATAATGGAAAAGGCGGACAATGTGTATATGCTGTGCGTGGATTTTGGCTGGGCCGATCTTGGGACATGGGGTTCCCTGTTTGATATCGCAACGAAAGATGAAAACAACAACGTGTTGCTGAAAACCCGCGCCCTGCTTTATGAAAGCGAGAACAATGTCGTTGCATTGGGAGATCGGAAAAGACTGGCCATCATACAGGGGCTTAAAGATTATATTGTTGCGGAAAACGGCAATGTTCTTCTTATTTGCAGAAAAGAGGACGAACAGCGTATCAAACAGTTTACGGCCGATGCGCAGTTGAAATATGACGATGAGTTCAACTGATTTCCGCTGATACTCCGATGTGGCTGTCAGGTGTTGCGGAGTGAAGATTTTATGGCTGACCGGTTTGGGGACTGCTTTTTCCTGAGGAAATACTGTCTTTCGGGTTCGGGATAATGTTCTATCGCATAGCGCAATGCGGTGCGCGGCATGTTTGCGGCATGTTTTTCAAGGAAGCCGGTCAGGACGTTGCGGTCGCGTTTGCCCGTTTCGCGCAGCATCCAGCCGACGGCCTTATGTATCAGGTCGTGCGGATGGTTCAGCAATTTTCCAGACAGATCGAGCGTGTCGGAGAAGTCACCTTTACGTATAAAAGCCAGCGTGGAAACGATTGAGATGCGCTGCTCCCACAAATTGTCGCTTTCCGCAAGGCGGTGCAGGACATCGCGGTTTTTATCTGCCAGATATTCCCCTACAACGGTCGGACAGGTGAGGTCGACCAGATCCCAGTTGTTCACGCAGGATGTATGTTGCAGATAGAAGTTGTAGATTTCACCGCGTTCCATCCCGGACGCTTTTTTGAAACGTTCGGCGAGGATGATTAATCCGCATAAACGGGCTTCATGATATTTGCTCGCAAGCAGTTTGCGAATCTCTACAAGGGGCGTTTGACCGTTGGATTTGGCGATACTGCGGGTATGCGGGACGACAACCCCGATAAAAACGTCGCCCTCGCCGTACTGTCCCGGACCGGTTTTAAAAAAACGCTGCAAATGAGCCGCCTTTTCCGGCGTTCCGATAGACTGTAATTCGCTTATGATAAACTCTGCACTCATAATTTTTTCCGCCAAAAGTAATTATGCAAACACGAATATGCAAGCGGTTAATGTTAAAAGTTTTGCTTCCCCGTCTGCAATTACCCGGATTTGTGCCGGCCTGTTTCAAAAAATCCCCAGCGCTTCCCTTAACTGTCTGATAGCTGTTTCGGGCGAACGGGCTTCGCCGATTAGCGTGACGAACCGGCTGCCTATGATGGCGCCGGAGGCATTGTCGCAGGCGGCGCGGAAAGTCTTCAGGTTGCTTATGCCGAAGCCGACCATGCGGGGGTTGTGCAGCGACATGGCGTTTATGCGGCGGAAATAGGCCTGTTTCTGTTCGTCGAACGATTGCTGCGCGCCTGTCGTGGAGGCGGACGATACCATGTAGATGAAGCTGTCCGTATGCCGGTCTATGAGGCGGATGCGTTCTTCGGAGGTTTCCGGCGTTATGAGCATTATGACCTTGAGATTGTATTTTTCAGCCAGCGGTTTGAAGTCGTTCAGGTAATCGTCGAACGGCAGGTCGGGGATGATGCAGCCGTCTATGCCACAGTCGCTGCACGAGCGGCAGAAGCGTTCGAAGCCATACTGCATGACCGGGTTCAGGTAGCCCATCAGCAGCAGCGGTATTTTCACATCGTCGCGGATGTTTTCCAACTGGGCGAACAGCCGGCGCAGGGACATGCCGTTGCGCAACGCCTGCGTGGATGCTTCCTGTATGACCGGGCCGTCGGCCATAGGGTCGCTGAACGGGATGCCGATCTCCAGCATGTCGACGCCGTTCTTCTCCAGTGTACGTATCACGTCTGCGGTATTGCCGGCTTCCGGATATCCGGCGCAGAAATAGATTGAAAGGATGTCTTTCTTCTTTGTCTCAAACAATGTTTTTATTCTGTTTTCCATAAAACCAAATCTTTTTTTAAATTTAAAACTACTTTTTACCTGGCGCCGCGGGACGGCGTATTTCACGGACGAAACCGTTGAGTTTCACGATATCTTTCATTGCGGGCGACGTTTCGAATCCGCTGTTGAGGTCGATGCCTGAAAACATCGGATGATTCAGCCTTTTGATGTCGTCCGCACAGTCCGGGGTCAGTCCGCCGCCAAGCAGGAAAGGCGTGTTTCCCCTGTATTCATCGAGGAGAGACCAATCGAAGCGCCTGCCCGAACCGCCATAGCCGACGCATTTCGTATCGAACAGGAAATAGTCGGCACAGGACGGATAATCCGCTGTCCGACGGAGATCCGCTTCCGTGGCTACCGGGAAGACTTTGATGACGGAATAGCCCGCCGTACGCAGCGCTTCGCATGTCCGCGGGGATTCGTTCCCGTGCAGCTGGACGTAATCCAGGCGATAACGGGCAGCGATGCCGAGCAGTGTTTCAGGCTGTTCGTCGACGAAGACGCCGGCTTTCTTCTTCCCGGTCTCTGGTATGCCGCCCTCCGGGGAGACATACCTTGGGGACTTCGGATAGAAGATGAAACCCGCAAGGTCGACGTCGAGCGCTTCCAGCCGCCGCAGGTTCTCCGGATCGCGCATGCCGCATACTTTGATGAGCATCCGTGTCATGCGATGCCTCCTTCCTTTTCCAGCCGGCCGATAAAGGCGGACAGCGTTTCGCCGGGGTCTTCCGTCTTCATGAACGTTTCGCCCATGAGGAAACCGCGAAAGCCGGCGTCACGAAGCCGGCGGACAGTGTCCGCGCCGGATATTCCGCTTTCGGAAACGAGTAGCGGAGCGCCGTCCACGGCGGCGTCCCGTATCGCTTTTATCAGGCGGAACGAGTTGTCGACGTCCGTATGGAACGTTCCCAGGTTGCGGTTGTTCACGCCGAGCATGTCGACGTGCTCGTTCAGATGCGACAGTTCCTCTTCCCTGTGCACCTCGAGCAGCACTTCCATATCCAGCTGGTGAGCGAGGGCGGCCAGATTCCTGCACGCCCTTGCAGTCAGCGACGCGGCGATAAGCAGCACGGCGTCGGCGCCCATCACGCGCGCCTGATAGAGCTGGTATTCGTCAATGATGAAATCCTTGCGCAGCAGAGGCAGTTCGACGAGTGAACGGGCGCGCCGCAAGTCGCCCAGGGAGCCTCCGAAGAACTCGCCGTCGGTGAGGATGGAACAGGCGGCCGCTCCACCCTTCTCGTAGACGGGAACGATGTGTTCGACTCTGGCGCGCGGATGCAGCCAGCCTTTCGACGGCGAACGCCGCTTGAACTCCGCAATGATGCCCGATTGCGACGCCTCGAGCGACTGCCGCATCGAATGTACCGGGGCGTTCAGGCGCTGCTGGCCGGAGCTGAGCATGAAGTCCAGCGACACGGCTTCTTTCTGCCGGGCGACCTCCACTCGCTTGTTTGCCACGATTTTCTCTAATATGTCCATTTTCTTTTATTAATTATGAATGAATGATGAATTGCAGTTCATTGTTTATGGCTGACGCTACGCAGCTGTCTGTTTGTGTCCGGAATCAATCGTCCCGTGGGGGATGAAATGCCATTTGCGGTCTCCCTCCCCGTTATTGCGAGGGACGAAGCTATCCGGGTTTCGCCTGTGCCCGGATTGCTTCACTGCGTTCGCAATGACGATGAAAAGCAATGTTCATAACCATGCTGCGTGAAGTATAAGTCACTTATAAACAATCATACGATTTCCCGCGCGCGGTACGTGGACGTTTTCACGCTTGTGAAAAACGTCCGGGAGACTCGCAAATGCATCCGTTCACCGTTCGTCCACAACTCTTTGCGGATGATGTATTAACTGTTCACCTCGATGAATTTCCTGAGCGTGGACAGGGCTTTGCCGCTCTGCAGCGATTCGCGCGCTTCGGAGAGGCAGTCGTCGATGCTTTTTTCCGGGCAGATCACCTGGATGGCAAAGGCGGCGTTTGCGAGGACGCAGTCGCGCTGTGCTGCCGTCGCCGTGTTGTTCAGCACGCGGTCGAAGATCGCCGAGGCTGCCTCCGGGGTATCGCCTCCGTAGAGATCCTCTTCACGGCAACGCGTCATTCCGAGCATCTCCGGCGAATAGACTTTCTCCCTGTCGGGCATGGCAACCTTAAACTCCGACGTGAGGGATATTTCGTCGTAGCCGTCCATGCTGTGGACGACGCCGAAGCGTGTGCCGCTCGCCTGATAGGCGTAGCTGTAGAGCCGGAAGAGCGGCAGGTTGTAGACGCCGAGCAGCTGGCAGGCCGGCATCGCAGGGTTCGCGAGAGGTCCGAGGAGGTTGAAGAACGTGCGCACGCCGAGGTTTTTGCGTATCGACGCGACCGCTTTCAGCGCCGGATTGAACAGTGGCGCGTGCAGGTAGGCGATGCGGCAGGCATCCAGCGAATGGCGCAGCCGGTCGACGTCGCGCGTGAACCTGACGCCATGCTGTTCGATCACGTTGCTTGCGCCGCTCACCGACGTGGCGCCGTAGTTGCCGTGTTTCGCCACGTTGTAACCGGCGCCGGCGAGTACGAAGCACGAGGCGGTGCTGATGTTGAACGTGTTCTTCCCGTCGCCGCCCGTTCCGACGATGTCAACAGGTTTGTATTCCGACAGATCAGCCGGCACGCGCAGCGAGAGAAGCGCGTCGCGGAATCCGGCAAGCTCGTCGACCGAGATGCTGCGCATCAGGAAGACGGTTATCAGCGCCGAGACCTGTTCGCTGTTATATTTCCCGGCGGCAATATCCGCCAGCACGTTTTGCGCCTCCCCGCGTCCGAGGTACTGATGGTCGAAAAGGCGGTACAGTAAATTTTTCATCTTTTATATTACGCTTAAAATTCAATATTATAATCTGATCCAGTTCTCTATTATCCTCTTTCCCTGCGGTGTGAGTATCGATTCGGGATGAAACTGCACGCCGCGCACGTCATACTGCCGGTGTCGGATGGCCATGATCTGTCCGGCGCCGGCGTCGACGGCGGTTACTTCCAGGCAGGCGGGGAAATCTTCCTTCGAAACGACCCACGAATGGTAGCGTCCGGCGCGGAAAGCCGGCTCCAGGCCGTCGAACAGCGGGTCTTTCGCCGTCACCCTTATATCGGAACATACGCCGTGATAGACCTCTTCCAGGTTCAGGAGTTTTGCCCCGAAAGCTTCTCCTATCGCCTGTTCGCCGAGGCAGACGCCAAGTATGGACTTCGACGGGGCATAGCGTTCGATCAGCGGCAGGAGCAGTCCGGCTTCCGACGGTATGCCGGGGCCGGGCGAGAGGACGATTTTGTCATAAGCCTCCACGCTGTCGGGCGCAATCCGGTCGTTGCGGCGGACGTCCGTATCGACGCCCAGCTCGAGCAGGATGTGATACAGGTTGTATGTGAAGGAATCGTAGTTGTCAAACAGTAAGCATTTCATACGACATTCAGTTTTTAAGTTTCTCCGCTTCACGTATCGCTCTGTTGAGCGCTCCGAGTTTACTGTTCACTTCCTCCAGTTCGCGCGCGTCGTCGCTTTTGGCGACAATGCCGGCGCCGGCCTGGTAATACAGCACATTGCCGCGGCTGACGAACGTCCTGATGGTGATGGCCTGGTTCAGGTCGCCGTTCAGCCCGATGAAACCGATGCATCCGCCGTAAGCGCCGCGGTTGTGTTTCTCCAGTTCCGTGATGAGCTGCATGGCGCGCACTTTCGGAGCGCCGCTCAGGGTGCCGGCGGGAAAGGTGTCGATGTATGTCTTCACGGCATCGGCGTCGGCGCCGATATCGCCGCTTACGCGCGACACCAGGTGCATCACATGGCTGTAATACTGCACTTCCTTGTAGAAGTCGACTTTCACGTTCCGGGCATTGCGGCTCAGGTCGTTGCGCGCAAGGTCGACAAGCATGACGTGTTCGGCGTTCTCTTTCGGGTCGTTCACCAGCGCCTCCACGCGCTGCCGGTCTATCGCGGCGTTGCCCGTGCGAAAGGCCGTGCCTGCAATGGGGTCGATGCTCGCGCGACCGCCTTCAATCTTGCAGTGCGTCTCGGGCGACGAGCCGAAGATGCGGAAGCTTCCGAAATCGAAGTAGAACAGGTAGGGCGAGGGGTTGATGCTGCGCAGGGAGCGGTAGACCTTGAAGTCGTCGCCCCGGTAAGCCTGCTCGAAACGGCGGCTCAGGACAATCTGGAACACGTCGCCGCGCAGGCAGTGACGGATTCCCTCGCGCACCATCGCCCGGTATTCGCCGTCGGTGATGGAAGACGTGCGCTCGCCGACGGCCTGGAAATTGTACGAGGCGTAGTTGCGGTTTTCTATCAGCGCCTCAATCTCGTCCAGGTGATTCGCTTCGCCGTCGCGGCAGAGTTCGACGAGCGTAAGTTCGTTCCTGAAGTGGTCGAAGACGAGCAGGTAGCGGTAGAGGATATAATACATGTCCGGCGCATCGGCGTCGCGGTGATGATATTCCATCACGGGGATATCCTCGAAATAGCGCACGGCGTCGAAGGCGGTATAGCCGAAGAGGCCGCAGCGGTCGCTGCCGTCGCCGTCGATATCGAAGCGTTTCATGAAACCGTTCAGCGCGTCCGTCACGGAACAGTTTCCGTCCAGCCGACGGACTTCTCTTTTCCCGTCGGGAAAGGTGGCCGTCGCCTCGCCGGAGTTTATGCCGATGTCGGCCAGCGGACAGATGGCGATGAACGAGAGGCTGTTTTCATTGACATGGAAGTCGGAACTTTCCAGCAGCGCGGACTTCGGATAAACATCGCGAAGTTTCAGGTAGAGGCTGACCGGCGTGTGCAGGTCGCCCAGCAGTTTTTTTCTTGCAGTTTTGAATTTGTACATATTAATTATCAATTTTCAATTATCAATTCTCAATTCTCATACTTCACACAGGATATTTTTGTGCATTGTATTTCTCCCATCACCAACGACGAAGGAAACAATTCAGGTCGTCGCCTGTGCCTGGATTGCTTCGTTCCTCGCAATGACGGGGAGGGAGACTGCAATGACGGGGAGGGAGACCGCAATGACGGGGAGGGAGACTGCAATGACGGGGAGGGAGACTGTGATGAATAGCAATACACAAAACCATGCCGAACTCAGTATATTAATTCTCAATTCTCAATTCTCAATTATCAATTCTTTCAGGTATGTTTCCATATCCTTGTCACCCCGTCCGGAGACGGTCAGCACGACGACGTCGCCGGGACGGAAATCAAGTTTGGGCAGGGCGCCCAGCACGTGAGCGCTTTCGAGCGCCGGTATGATGCCCTCCAGGCGGGTCAGCTCGAAGGCGGCCGAGAGGGCCTCCCGGTCGTTGACGGCCAGTACCGTCGCCCGCTTCGTTTCCGCCAGGTTGGCATGCAGCGGCCCTATGCCGGGATAGTCGAGGCCGGCCGAGATGGAGTATGGTTCCTCGATCTGTCCGTCTTCGTCCTGCATCACCAGCGTCCTCGCCCCGTGCAGGATGCCTTCCTTTCCCAGCTGAATCGTTGCCGCGCTGCGTCCCGAGAGGATGCCTTCGCCGCCCGCTTCGGCGAGTACGATTTTGACCCGTTCGTCGTCGAGATAGTGATACACCGTACCGGCGGCATTGCTGCCTCCTCCGACGCAGGCCATGAGGTAATCGGGGAAGTCGCGTCCCTCCGCTTCCTCCAGCTGCCAGCGGATTTCTTCGCTTATGACGGACTGCAGGCGCGCCACCATGTCGGGATAGGGATGCGGCCCGACGGTCGACCCGATGATGTAGAACGTGTCGGACGGATGGCAGCACCAGTCGCGTATCGCCTCGTTCGTCGCATCCTTGAGGGTCATGTTCCCCGAACGGACGGGGACGACGTCGGCGCCGAGCATGCGCATCTTCCTGACGTTCGGCTGCTGCCGCTCGACGTCCGTCTGCCCCATATAAACGACGCACGGCATGTTCATGAGCGCGCAGACCGTAGCCGTCGCCACGCCGTGCTGTCCGGCGCCGGTCTCGGCTATGATGCGCGTCTTGCCCATGCTCCGCGCGACGAGTATCTGCCCGATCGTGTTGTTAATCTTGTGCGCGCCGGTATGGTTCAGGTCTTCCCTTTTCAGGTAAATCCGGCAACCGTACTTCGCGCCCAGCCGCCCTGCACGGTAAAGCGGCGACGGGCGTCCCGCATACGTGCGCAGCAGATGGTGATACTCCTGCCTGAAAGCGTCGCTCTCGAGCGTTTCCAGATAATTTCGCTGCAAATCCTCCACGCACTTGTGGAGGATTTCCGGTACATACGCCCCGCCGAAGCGTCCGTAGTACCCTTTTTCATCAACCTGATAATTCATTTCCTTTCGTTTTATTATGTTTCCGCCTTAAATTAAAAAAAAAGCCTGTCGCAACGAGTATGACAGGCCTTTTCCATTCTTTGTGATTATCTTCGGGAGAAACACACACGGAGCTGAGTACTCGCAACAGTATATCGCTGCGGGCGCCACCAATTTGTATTTGTCATCAAAGATTTCATAATGATAAAAGTATTTTTATATATGATTTCGGCGACAAATGTACGTGCTTTTTTCAAATATGCAAATAATTTGCCTGTTTTTTTCATCAGATATTCCACTTTCTGTTTTCGGCGGCGACGGCACGGGGGCGGCGCATGGAGGACAGGCGTGTTCAAATCCGCTTCATCCGGGGCAGACCCCAGCGGTACTTTACGGCGAGGACGCGGGCGACCAGTATGGCCAGCGACGCGACCGTTTCGCAGACGACGGCGCTGAAGCCCGCCAGGTGACATCCCCAGTAGACGAAACCTCCCAGCACGCAGGCGAGCGCGTAAACTTCCTTGCGGAAGACGAGCGGTATCTCGTGGATGAAGATGTCGCGCAGGATTCCTCCCAGGATGCCGGTTATCGTCCCCATGATGATGGCGACCCAGAACGGGTAGCCGAGGTAAATGGTCTTTTCGATGCCGACGACGACGAACAGCGCCAGCCCGATGGTGTCGAAGATGAAGAACGGGGTGTCGAGCCGCACCAGTTTCCGGCTGAAGATGATGACCGTGGCCAGGCCGGCAAGGGAGCAGAGCGCATAGACGGGGTTGAGCATCCAGAACGGCGTCACGTCCAGCAGCAGGTCGCGCACCGTGCCGCCGCCGATGGCCGTCACGAACCCGACGACAAAGGCGCCGAACCAGTCAAATTCCTTTGCCGCCGCAAGACGCACGCCGCTGATGGCAAAGGCGACCGTCCCGGCCAGTTCGATCGCTTTCGCGAAAGTGAACGGGGAGGCATAGCGGATGATTTCTTCTACAAACATACGGCTTACTGTTTATTGTCAAGGTATTCCTTTTTGAAAATATCCACCAGCAGGAAGAACATCGACAGCAGCAGCGGGCCGAAAATGACGCCCCAGAAACCGAACAGCCGGATGCCGAGGATGACGCCGAAGACGGTGATGAGGGGATGCGTGTCGGCCAGCCTTTTCTGGAGGATGAACCGTATGACGTTGTCGATGTTCACCAGCACGATGCCGCAGTAGGCGGCCAGGCCGGCAGCCGCAATCCAGTCGCCCGTCAGCGCAAGATAGGCGACAAGCGGCGCCCAGACAAGTCCCGTGCCCAGGAAGGGCACAATCGTCGCAAATGCCGTCACGGCGCCGAACAGGAACGGACTCGGAACGCCCGCCGCCCAGTATCCCGCGATGGCGACAAGGCCCTGAATAACGGCCAGCAGCGGAATGCCTATCGCGTTGGAGCGTACCATGCTGCGGATTTCGCCCATCACCGCATGTTTGCCGTTTTCGTCGAAAGGCAGCAGCCCGTACACGTATTCCTCCATCTTTCGGCTGCCGACGAGCATGAAGTAGAGCAGGAAAATCATCACGGCGGATGTGACGAGCAGTCCGCCGACCTGGCTGATGACGAACTGTATGCTCCGCGTTATGTACCCGGTCGCCGCCTCGATGTTGCCGGCGCTCAGCACGTCGTACCCGGTCTTTTCCTGCACGAGCGATATGAAGTGCTGCACGGTCGCCACCAGCTGCGAGATGTCGACACGGACCTCCTGTATCCGCACGACAAGCGACCACACGGTGAAATATACCGGCGCCAGGAGGCAGACGGAGACTTCCAGGATGATAAGGACAGCAGCCGTCACGGGCGTCATCCCGCGTTTCTCCGTCAGGCTGTTCATCTGGCCGCGCACCAGCACGTACAGCGTGAACGCCCCCAGCAGTCCGCTCGCAAACGACCACAGCCCGCCTGCAATCAGCCATCCCAAAAGGAGAATCATGGCAATAAGCGAATACCTGAAATATCTTTCCTTCATCATCTTCCCATACTTTTATATGAATTACCGGACAAACTTACGGCAAAAACTCCGTTTTTGCAAATGCAGCAGGGCGGTGATCAATTAAAAATTAAAAATTATAAATTAAAAGCCGGCGGGGGAAAGGGAAACAGTTACATGTTCCTCAACCGTGAATCCGTTCTTCGTACATCGTTGAATCAGTTATATTTAACCCGCCCGCCTCCGTCACCGGCGAGGAACGAAGCAATCCGGGCGCAGGCGGCGGAAAATTATTGCGGGATGCCGCAGAGGCCTATTGCGGGATACCGCAGAGGCCTGTTGCGGGGTACCGCAGAGGCCTGTTGCGGGGTACCGCAGAAGCTTATTGCGGGGTACCGCAGAAGCCGGCCGCGGGACAGGCGGGGACTGCGGCGGCGCATACGCGGAAACGCCTGTCCGCATATATAACTTGCGGACAGGCGTTCAGGCTTGAAGCGGCCATTCTCAGACGGGCGTTACCGTAAAATCCGACTTCACTTCGCGGATGTTCTTCCGCAGTGTTGTGCTTGAGCTTTTCGCCGACGTCTGTGTCCGGACGGTAATCACATAATCGTCGCCGGGCGTCAG
>JAIRYY010000307.1 GCA_031267485.1 Tannerella sp. | reverse complement strand
ACGCACGGACGATTGCCAGGAGGCCGCCTGTGCCTGGATTGCTTCGTCGTTCCTCCTCGCAATGACGAGTCTTCATGCCCCGTCATTGCGAACGCAGTGAAGCAATCCAGGCACAGGCGACGGCCCGGATTGCTTCGCTACGCTTGCAGTGACGGGAAGGGAACTCGCAGTGACGGGGGAAAAGCAATGCAGATTACCATGCCGTATGAAGTATAATCGAGCCGCCCTGACTCTCCGGTTGCAACCGCAGCAATGCAGCGGTGTAAAATTTTTTTACACACGGGAAGCTTACCAAACAGTTAAATGTCTTATATGCTGCATATTTAAAGTTATGGCATGGTTTTTGCCTTATAAAAGGCAATTATATAACTCAAAACAACGAATCAATATGAACAGATGGCTGGACATAAGGTCCTTTTTCAGATTTCTGGATAAGAACAGGTTTTATACCTTTATTAATGTGTTTGGATTGTCGGTATCGCTGATGTTTGTGATACTGATAGCGGTGTATACGGTGCAGGAACTGTCGGTCGACGCTTTCCACGAAAATGCCGGACGGATCCATATCCTGTCCAGCGAACAAAGTCCGGGCGGCGCCTACAGGCTGGGCGCCCGCCCGCAGGAGCGGTATCCCGAAATAGAAAATGTCTGCGCGACCATCAGCTCTCAAAAAGATAATCCGGTGACGATTGGCGACCGCAAAATCAAAGCTGACCTGATGTATACGGAGCATGCGTTTTTCGACGTCTTTTCCTTTGAATTAGTCGCCGGAAGCCGGCAGCAGGCCCTTGCCGCACGGAACGACGCCGTCATATCGGAATCGTTCGCCCGCCGGGCATTCCCGGACGTCGATCCCGTGGGACAGACCCTCCTGCTGTACGATTCCCTTTATGTGACGGTTGGCGGCGTGATGAGGGACATCCGGAAGTCAGCCGTTCCCTATGCCGACATCCTGCTCCGGATCGAAAATGTGGATCATTTCAACTCGGGACTTTCTTCCGAAACGTACAGCAATTACGGCGAAGCCGTCCTCTTCCTGCTCGAAAAGGAAGGCGCCAACCTGCGCGCCCGGGAGGCCGACATGCTGGAATGGTTCAGGGAATCGGTATGGCTTTACAGGGACGGGCATTTCAAGCAGTTGATGCTTATTCCTCTGCGGGAGATATACTTCTCCGAACAATATCCGATGTTCAGGGGCAGCTACAACGGTTACCTGATAAATCTGGGCGACCGTCTTTCCGTCAACATCCTGATGTGGGCGGGGATACTGATTCTGCTGTTCGCCGTGATCAACTACATCAACCTGACAATGGCGCAGGCGGGCTTCCGGGCAAAGGAAATGGCGGCGCGCCGGCTGCTGGGGTCCGACCGCGCGGAACTGTTCGTGCGCCTGATGGTGGAATCCACCCTGCTGTGCCTCCTCTCGTTTGCCGCCGGACTGACGCTGGCTTTCCTCTTTGCGCCCTACGCCGGCGCCCTGGTGGAACGGACGCTGGTCATCTCCGGCGTCATCACGCCGCTCAGTGCGACCGTCATGGCCGGATTCGTCCTGCTGCTGGGCGCCGTTTCCGGCCTCCTGCCCGCAATCGTCATGTCGAACGTCCAGCCGGTCGAAATCATCAAAGGCAGCCTGCAGCGGAAAACGAAAATGGTATTCAGCAAAGGCTTCATCACTTTCCAGAACGCCGTCACCATCGTAATGATAGCCACATCGCTCACGATGATCGCCCAGGTGGAATACATGACAAAGGCGCCGCTCGGGTATCGCACGGAGAACCTTATCGACATACCCATGATGTATGACGCCATAGATAACCATACGAAACTCCTGCTTGCCGGCGAAATCGAGCGGCTGCCCGCGGTGCGGCGGACAGGCTTCAGCGCCGGGACGCCTTTCAACCGGGGCAACAACCACACCATGCACCAGGACGGCAGGAACATCAGTTTCCAGACGTTCGTCTGCGACAGCGCCTTTTTCAACATGATCGGGTGGGAAAAACTGCGCGAAAACACGGTCTCCGGCGAGGCGTACTACCTGAACGAACGCGCCCTGAAGGAACTTGAAATCGAACAGGACGCGCCAACGTTCCTCTACTACGGGAAAGACATGCCCGTGGCCGGCATCGTCCGCGATTTTCAGCTGTACAACATCACCGCTCCGCCCAGCCCGGTGCTGGTGCGCGTCAAGCAGCCGGACGAAATGAAAGACTGGGAACGCTGGAACCTCCTGATCGAGGTCGAAGGCAATCCCGGCAAAGCCTACCGTGACGTGAAAGAAGTCTACGAACGCATCTGCCGGAGCGAGTTTGACGGGAAATTCATCGACCGGCAGGTGGCGGCCTCTTTCGACGCGGAGCGGCGGACGTCGCGGCTGATGACGCTCTTTACCGCAATCGCCATCCTGATCTCCCTGCTTGGCCTGCTGGCCATGTCGACCTATTTCATCCGCCTGCGGACGAAGGAGGTTGCTATCCGCAAAGTGATGGGGTCGACCAGCTTCGAAGCGCTCCGCCGGCTGGTGACAACGTTTCTGGGCTACGTCCTGACCGCCTTCGTGATTGCGGCGCCCGTGACGTGGTACCTGACGCGGCAGTGGCTGTCGGGCTATCCCTACCGGATACCGTCCGGCGTCAGCCCCTGGCTGTTCGTCGCCGCCGGCGTGTTATGCCTGGCCATATCGTTCGCAACCGTCTTTTTCCAAAGCTACGCCGCCGCCACCGCCAACCCTGCGAAAAGCATCAAAAGCGAATAGGATGCCCGTTTATTTTTTATTTTTGTGTTGATTATAAAAAAACGCAGTATCTTTACCGGATAAATTTCTAAAAAGATAACTGATATGAAAACCTTTGATTTATTTTTAACAGTAATTGTGTCTCTATTGTTTTCATCTTGCGACAAGGAATATGACAATACGACTTCCTTATATTTCAGGACGATAATTCCAAAAGAGGAGTTTGCGTTGAGAAATTCGGATTTGGAAAGTTCAATTACGGACAGTTCGGAATTTGTCGTATTGTTTACGGGCTTGGAGATAGAATGGTTTAATGGGAAAACGCGGGAATTACGATTAAAAAAGAATGTGTCTTTTTACCTGGTAAGAAATATTTCCTTTTGTTTGAATGAAGAAGTTCTGTTTGAGTTGTCTGTTACCTCGTTTGCAATGTCCTATACGCTCGATTATCCGGTTCTTATATACGGTATTGGAGACAATAAGCTCCATATCGGCAAAGGCTATCCGGATTGGGAATATTGGACACATCCGATAGACTGTTCAACATGGTATGAATTTGGAGGATATTGTTGGATGGAAGAGAGAGAGAAGAACTGGAAAGCGATTGAACCCGGCTGGAACAAGTTTATAGAACAGCTCAAAAAGGAAGGCCTGTACAGGGAATAGCCTCTCATAGAAAAATTGGATTGTACAAGATTCACGGGCCGACAGGGGTGAAAGAGTTCCTGTCGCCCGTCCTTGTCGTAATTCTGCCGCGAGCTGCCTTTCAGGGTTCGCCACAACCGCGTCAATCCGCAGACGCATATCGTTTTTTCCTGCCTTTTCGATAATGTCCTTAAACGAAAGGGAGAACTTATCCTACGACAGTTCACTGAGAAACTCCCCCAATGTTTGCTTCTTTTGTTTGCCGTCCATGATGTCGCGAACGTCGCGGAATGCGCTTTCGAGGCTTTTATACAACGGTCCTTTCCTGCGGGCCGTCTGCCTGACGGGTTTTATTGCTTCAACGTTTCGCTGTTGAGCGGAAATATCAGACATTTATCTCGGAGAAAATTCATCGCCGCGTCTATAAGGGTAAAGTGCCGTTTTTTCTTGCTTTTTCGAGAATTTCACTAAACGAAGCTTTGGAATCTTCGGAAAACTTATATGTCCCCCGCTTTTTTTCGTTCTCTTTCGCTTCTTTCACAAACTGACGGGCTACTTCGCCTTCCAGCACCGGTATGCTTCTGATTGGTATTGCCAT
>JAIRYY010000217.1 GCA_031267485.1 Tannerella sp. | reverse complement strand
CCGCTGTTGTCGGTGCAGCACACGTCGACGATGGAGTTTTTCAGCAGGGGAATCTCCGGTATCAGCTCGCCCGGCTGATACGTCAGGCTGACTATCCGCTGGTCCTTTTCCAGCGGCAGCATGCTGTTGAGCAGACTCATGCACAGGTGTTCATGTTCGCCGAAGATGCGCTTGAACGGCAGGTCGGTTTTAGGGTCAAGATAATGTATCATCGTTTGCAGTATTTAGAAATTACGCGGGCAAATATACGGAAATTTGTTTAAATGCATAACGCGGAGCGTCTTATTTACTTAATTTGAAAACCGGTTTATCACGTCGTAAATGCTGCCTGCAAGGCCGAAGAGGAGGATGCCGAGGAGGCAGATTAGCAGGCTGGCGCGGGTGTACGGGTCGCTCCGGAACGGGGCGACGGGGGCGTCGCCGGGGGTGATGTACATCGCCTTTACAATCAGCAGGTAGTAGTAGAGCGAGACAATGGTGTTTATCAGCGCGATGAAAACGAGGATCTCGAAACCGGCGCTGAAAGCGGACATGAAGATGAAGAACTTGCTGAAGAAACCGGCAAAGGGAGGAATGCCGGCCAGCGAAAAGAGCGCAAGCGTCATGACCAGCGCCAGTTTCGGGTTCGTGCCGTGCAGTCCGTTGTAGTCGGAAATGGAGACTTTGCCGTCCGTTTGCTGTTCCACGGCCGAGATGACGCCGAAAACAGCCAGGTTGGCGACGAGGTAGACGAGCGTGTAGTAGACCAGCGACGTCATGCCTGCCGCATCTCCGCCGCCGACGCCCAGCATGAGGTATCCCGCCTGCGATATGCTGCTGAAGGCGAAGAAGCGCTTTATGTTTGTCTGGCGTATGGCAAACAGGTTGGCTATCGTGATGGTCGCGACGGTGACGATGCAGAGCAGTTCCTGCCAGACGACCGTCACGGGGGCGAATACTTTTGCGAGGATGAGCAGCAGGGCGAACGCGGCGGCGCTCTTCGAGACGACCGACAGGTAGGCGGTGATGTTTGTCGGCGCGCCCTCGTAGACGTCCGCCGTCCACAGGTGAAAGGGCACGAGCGATATTTTGAATCCGAGGCCGGAGAAGAACAGCACGAGCGCCAGAACCTGCAGCGGGGCGCCTGTTATTCCGGCGGCCACGTCGGCAAAATAAAGCGTCCCGGTCGTTCCGTAGATGAAAGATATGCCAAACATCATCAGGCCGGAGGAGAACATGGAGGTCAGGATGTATTTCGCCCCCGCTTCGGCCGAGCGGCGCCTGTACTTGTCGAAAGCGACGAGGCAGGCCGCGGGGATGGACGCCAGCTCGAGGCCTGTCACGAACATCAGGAAATTGCCGGCGCTTATCATGTAAAACATGCCGGCCAGGGTAGAGAGCGTGAGCGTGTAAAACTCGCCGCGCCGGTGTTTGGTATCTTCGCGTCCGAGCCACGCGTCGGCCTGCATGACGACAATCAGCGTCCCGATGGAGAGGATGCTCTTCACGACGCCCGCCGCCGGCAGGCTCAGGTACATGCCTCCGAACGCTTCCGCCGCGCCGCCGGGCGGGACGATGTTTATGGCAATGTGCACGAGCAGCAGCACGCATGCTACGGGCTGGAAATACCGGCGCAGATTCTCTCCCGCAAACAGGTCATATAAAAACAGCGCGACCGTCACCGCTATCAGTGACAGCTCGGGACGCATCAGCAGAAATTGACTGTAATCCATAATTCTTGAAATATTTGTTGTTTTTGTTTCACTTCAACTGCACGATGGCGTTCCACACACTGTCGCTTATCATGCCGCTTATTCCCCAGGGCGCAAGTCCCAGTCCGGCAACGGCGACGATGAGGCATATCACGGCCAGGCGTTCGTCCCACGTCGCGTCGGTAAGTTTCAGGCCGTCGTCGGCGCCGTACAGTATTTTCCCTGTCAGGCGCAGGATGTAGACCGCCGTGATGACAATCGATGCGGCTGCAACGACTGTCAGCGTGCGGTGAAAGGGGTCGTTCAGCTCGAAAGAGCCGGTAAAGATGGTCATTTCGGCCACGAAACCGCTCAGTCCGGGCAGGCCGAGGTTGGCAAGTCCGGCCAGGACGTAACAGACCGAGAGGAAAGGCATCGTTTTCATCAGGCCGCTCATCTGACGTATGTCGCGCGTGTGCGTCCGGCCGTAAATCATCCCTATCAGCGCGAAGAAAAGGGCGGTCATCAAGCCGTGCGAAAGCATCTGCAGGACGGCGCCGGTCGTAGCCGTCCGCGTCATCATCAGAATGGCAAAAAGCACCAGGCTGCAGTGCGAAACGGAGGAATAGGCGTTGATATACTTCAAATCCGTCTGCACGCAGGCGGAAAAGGCGCCGTAGATGACGCCGGCAGCCGTCAGCAGGAGGAAGAAGCCGGACTGTCCGGCAGCGGCGGCGGGCATCAGGCAGACGGCGATGCGGAAACATCCGTATCCGCCGAGTTTCATCAGTACGCCGGCATGCAGCATGGAGACCGAAGTCGGCGCGGACGCGTGTCCGTCGGGACTCCACGTGTGAAAGGGGAACAGCGCACCCAGGACGCCGAAGCCGACAAACGTCAGCGGGAAAAACAGCTGCTGCACCGGCAGGGGTATGTCGACGGCCGCAATCTCCGTGAAGTTCATCGTCGCGGCTCCCGCGCCGAAATAGATTCCGAGTATGCCCATCAGGATGAGAGTCGAGCCACCCATCAGCATCAGCGTCAGCTTCATGGCCGAATATTCCTTCCGTCCGCTGCCCCAGACGCCGATAAGCAGGTACATGGGTATCAGCGCGACTTCGTAGAACATGAACATCGTGAACAGGTCGAGCGAGATGAAGAAGCCGAACACGCCGACGCTCAGGAGGCAGTACCAGAGGAAAAACTCCTTCGTCCGCTCCGGCATCCTCCACGATGCGAACACGCCGGTGAAGACGATGACGGCCGACAGCAGCAGCATGAAGACCGATATGCCGTCGACGCCGACGGCGTAATGGATATGCAGCGGTTCGTACCACACGCGGCTGTCGGTGAACAGCATGCCGGCGCCGCCGCCGCTCGCCCCGCGGTAGAGGAAGACCAGCGCCACGGCAAGCGCGAGCAGCGCCGACGCACCGGCGGTCATCACGGCGCGCATCTGCCTTATGCTGCGCGAAGCCCACAATCCCAGCATCATCAGCAGGGGAATCAGAACGAAAAAGGACAGGAAATTCATTTCTTTGTATGTTTTAAATCAGTAACAAAAGGAGGACAAGCGCCAGGGCGCCACTCAGGAAAACGATGGCATACTGCTGCACGGAGCCGCTCTGCAGGCCTCTGATTCCGCGGCTCGCGACGTTTGCAGCCTGCGCCAGCGAGTTGATGAAACCGTCGACGACGTGGCGGTCGAACCAGGCCACGGGCGTGGAGATGCAGTTGAATATAATCCGGTGCGTCACGAACTGATAGACCTCATCCACATAAAACCTGCGGTATGCGGCTTCGTGCAGCTTCCCGAACCGGCCCGTCGCCGGCCTGCCGCCGCCTCTGCCGTACAGGACGACGGCCGCCGCGATGCCCGCGACCGCCACGCATACGCTTGCGACGGCCACGTTCGCGTCAAGATGTATATGATACGCTTCGCCGCCGGCGCTTATGAACTCGCCGAACGGCACGAAGCCCGCGACGCACGTCACGGCGGCCAGGAAAATCAGCGGAACGGTCATGCTCGCCGGCGCTTCGCGAGGCGCCGGACGGTGCGCCGCCTCACCGGAAGCCGCCTCGCCGGCCGCCGCGCGGGAGGGCTTCAGGAAAACGCTGCAGTAAAGGCGGAACATGTAGAACGCCGTCAGTCCCGCGGTAAACGTCATAAGCGTCCCCAGCGCGGGGCTGAACGCGAAACAGGCGGCGAGTATCTCATCCTTCGAGAAGAATCCGGCGAAAGGGGGTATGCCGGCAATCGAGAGGCAGGCAATCAGGAACGTCGCGTGCGTGACGGGCATGAACTTCCACAGCCCGCCCATATCCCGCATCTCGTTCGAGTGCACGGCATGGATGACCGCCCCCGCGCAGAGGAAGAGCAGCGCCTTGAACATCGCATGCGTAAAAAGGTGAAACAGGGACGCCGTGTAGCCCAGTCCGCCGGCATGGGGGTCGGTGGAAGTGCAGACGCCCAGGGCGACAATCATGAAGCCGATCTGCGAAATGGTGGAAAAGGCCAGCACGCGCTTAATATCGGTCTGCACGCAGGCGATGACGGCGGCAAAGAGCGAGGTGAACGCCCCGACGTATCCCGCCATGTGAAGCGTGTCCGGCGCAAATCCGACGAAGAGCGGGAACATCCGCGCGACCAGGTAGACGCCGGCCACGACCATCGTCGCCGCGTGTATCAGCGCGCTGACGGGCGTGGGGCCTTCCATCGCGTCGGGAAGCCAGATGTGCAGCGGAAACATGGCGCTCTTGCCGGCGGCGCCTGCGAACATCAGTCCCAGGGCGAGCGGAATCATGCCACCCGCCGCCGCCAGCACGTGCGCCTGCGGCGTAAACGAGAATGTGCCGGCGCTGTATCCGTAGACGAGGATGCCGATGAGGAAGCCGAGGTCGGCGAAGCGGGTGACGATGAACGCCTTCTTCGCGGCCGCCACCGCCGCGGGCTTCGTGTAGTAGAACCCGATGAGGAGGTAGCTCGATACGCCCACAAGCTCCCAGAAGACGTACATCTGAAAGATGCCGGTAGCCGTGACCAGCCCGATCATCGACAGGGTAAAGAGCGAAAGGAAGGCGTAATAGCGCTGAAACCCCCGCTCGCCTTTCATGTAGCCCAGCGAGTAAATGTGCACCATGAGCGAGACCGTCGAAATGACCGTGAGCATCATGACGGATATGGGGTCCAGGAGGATGCCCATCCCGATGTGCAGCGTTTCGTTCAGCGGCAGCCAGACGGCGTCGAACGGAATCAGCGTGGCGAAGCGTCCGTCGGCGCCGCGTCCGCCGCCGAAACAGTCGAACGCGGCCAGGTACGACAGAACGGTGACGGCCGCCATGACGGATGTGCCGGCAATGCCGGCGACGGCGGGACGGATGCGCGTTCCTCCAAGCCCGAGCAGCAGGAAGGCGAGGAACGGCAGGACGAAGATCAGCAGTGTGTATTCCATAATGTCAGTGCTTCATTTCCTCCATGTTTTTCACCTGGATGTTCCGTATGTTCCGGTAAATGTTGATGATAATGGCAATCGCCACCGCCGTTTCGGCCGCCGATATCCCGATGGCAAACAGGGCGAAGAAGAAGCCTTCGAGCTGTTCGGGGAAAAGGAAGCGGTTGAAGACGGCAAAATTGATGTCAACCGAGTTGAGTACAAGCTCAACGGAGATCAGCATCGCCAGGAGGTTGCGGCGCGTAAAGAAACCGTAAACCCCGGCGAACATCATGACCGCCGAGACGGTCAGGTAATATTCCATGTGTATCATATCTTTCTGTGTTTTATCGTTTTCGTGCAATTAAAATACCGCCGACAATGCATGCCAGCAGCAGGATGCTTATCACCTCGAACGGAAGCAGGTACTGATATTTGCCCGCCCCCATAAGCGCATTGCCGACCGTCCGGACGGGCAGTTCGCCATGCTCGAAGTGCGAGGGGATGAATCTGTTCGTCAGCGTGATGAAGAGGCAGACGGCCAGTCCGGCAAGCGCCGTGAGCAGTCCGGCAAACATCTTCGAGTTCTTAAGCGCCTCGGCCCGGTCGCTCCGGTTCGACGTCAGCAGGATAGAAAAGACGTACAGCACCGTGATTCCGCCCGCATAAATAAGCAGCTGCACCGCTCCCAGAAACGAATAGTTCAGCTGAAAGTAGATGCCCGCCGTCCCGAACAGAACGAACAGCAGATAAGTCGCCGAACGGACAATGCGCCCGGTAGTGACGGCCAGTATCGAACTGACAATCATGAATACCGCCAGTATCAGAAATACAATCAAGTCTAATGTTATCTCCATAGTTCCTTTTTTTAGTGATTAGTGATTAGTGATTAATGATTAATGACCCGTAGGGGCGCCCCTTGTGGGTGCCCATTAATGATTAGTGATTAATGAATTAATGATGAATGATGAGTGATAATGAATACTTGATTTAATACCCAAACCGGCCCTCCGGCCATTGCGGGCAGCGTCCCAGGCCCCGTCATTGCGAGCGCAGCGAAGCAATCCAGTCCCAGGCAACAATCCGGCGTGCCATTGTCCCCAACATCCCCATGCTCCCCAACGCCCCCATTGTCCCCAACGCCCCAGAGTGTCCATGCCCCCCCGTCATTGCGGGCGTCCCGCGCTCCGTCATTGCGAGCGCAGCGAAGCAATCCGGGTCGCCGCCTGAGCCTGGATTGCTTCGCTTCGCTCGCAATGACGGGAAGGGAGACCGCAACGACGCTTTGCGCGGCAATTGTTCCTTTACATATATAATATTGAGTATTCATATGAATGATTAGTGATTAATGATTAATGATTAATGACGCCTCGGTGATTCCCGTCACAACGCCTCGGTGATTCCCGTCACAACGCCTTTGTGATTCCCGTCACAACGCCTTGACGATTCCCGTCGTCACGCCTGAACGATTACCGTCGTCACGCCTTGACGATTCCCGTCGTCACGGCGGGACGTCAGCCGTCGTCCGGGGACGGCGGCGCATTGAGAATCTTCACCAGTTTATCCCGGTTGAAAACGGCATGTTCGAACTCCGTGCCGAACGCTATCGCACCGGCGGCGCATGCGCTTACGCACAGGCCGCAGAACATGCACGAACCCAGATCGTACCGGTACTCGCGCAGGACTTTTCTCCGCTTCCCCGTCTCGCCGTCCGTGACCGTATCAGTCTCCAGATGAAGCGTGCCGTTCGGGCAGTTCATCTCGCACAGGCCGCAGGCGGTGCATCTGTTCTGCCCGTTCTCGCCGGGCGGCATGTGGAGCGTCCCCCGGAAACGGGCGGACACCGTCAGCGCAGCCCGGTTGTCGGGATATTCTTCCGTCACTTTCCGGGTAAAAAACTCCCGGAACGTGACTTTCAGTCCCGTAAGCAGGGAGACGGTCGCACGGAAGATTCCGCCCGCATAGGAGCGCCATCCGCCGCGTTCCTCCTCCCCGGCCTGAGGCCTTTTCGTATTGTCTGTATCCATTTTATTCCGTATAAATATCATTTAAAAATACCACCCGAAGACGACGCATACCGTCATCAGCAGCAGGTTGACCAGGCCTATCGGCACCAGCACCTTCCACTCCAGATGCAGAATCTGGTCGATGCGCAGGCGCGGGAACGTCCACTTAATCCACATGAGGAGCCAGACGACAAAAAACGCTTTCGCAAAAAACCAGATGAAGCCGGGAACGTAATCCATCGCCGCGTTGAATCCGCCCCAGCCCGCGACGTGCAGCGGCATCCAGCCGCCAAAGAATATCGTGGCCGCAATGGATGCCACGATGAAGAGATTCATGAACTCCGCCAGGTAAAAGAACCCGAAGTGCATGCCCGAATATTCGGTGTGATAGCCGGCCGTCAGCTCCGATTCCGCTTCGGGAAGGTCGAACGGGCCGCGGTTCACTTCCGCATTTCCCGCAATCAGGTACGTGACGAACGCAATCAGCGCGGGGATGTGCCCCCGGAAAATAAACCACCCGTCCGCCTGACGCTCCACAATCCGGCTGAACTGCATCGTATCCGTCAGCACGATAATCGTAAGAATCGAAATGCCCACGGAAAGCTCATAGCTCAGCATCTGCGCTCCGCTCCGCATCGCCCCGATAAGCGAATACTTGTTATTGCTGCTCCACCCGGCAAGCAGAATCCCCACCACGCCAATCGACGACGCCGCCATGAAGAAGAAGACGCCGACATTGAAGTCAAGCACCTCCGCCCCCCTGTTGAACGGGATGCACGCAAAGGCCAGAATCGACCCCAGGATGACAATGTACGGCGCCAGATTGTACAGGAACCTGTCCGAATGACGGATCACGATAATCTCCTTAATAAGCATCTTGACGACGTCGGCAAACAGCTGTAAAACGCCCCACGGCCCTACCCTGTTCGGCCCCAGCCGGCACTGAAAAGCCGCGCACACCTTGCGCTCCATAAATATCATGACCATGGCGATGACGGCATACATCAGCATGATGCACACGCCGACAAGCACGCACTCCACGAAAACAGCCACTCCCTCCGGCATCACCGAAGCCAGCCCCCCGTGTATCCAATTCGTAATTATACTGAAATCAAACATCTCATTCTAATGATTAGTGATTAGTGATTAGTGATTAGTGAATTAGTGATTAATGATTAATGATTGGCGACGTAGGGGCGCCCTCGTGGGCGCCCGCAATGACAGGCGATTAATGAGTAGAACAGCATACTGCTCCAGCGCTCCTCCCCACCCCCATTTTCCATTCTCCATTCTCCATTCTCCATTCTCAATTAAATCAGCGGTCAATGTCGGGGACGATATAATCCAGCGTACCGCCGATAGCAATCAGGTCGGCGATTTTACTCCCGCGAGTGATTGTGTCGATGCACGAAACGAGCGGAAGGCCCGTACTGCGGAATTTCATCCGGTACGGATATTTCTCCCCGCGGCTTTCGATATACACGCCAAACTCCCCGCGGCTGGTCTCCACGGCCGAAAAGTAGCTGCCCGCCGGAAGCTTGATAACCGGCTTCATCTTCACCCGGTAATCGCCGTCGGGGATGCTGTCTATCAGCTGTTCGATAATATTCATGCTCTCCGTTATCTCGTCCATACGAACCATGTAACGCGAGAAGCAGTCGCCGTCGCGGTAGACAATCTCCCTGAAGTCCACCCGGTCGTAAACCCCGTAGGGATGACGCTTGCGCACGTCGCACGCCCAGCCCGACGCCCGTCCCGTCCCGCCCGTCGCCCCAAAGGAGATAGCGTCTTCGCGGCTCAGGATACCGACCCCCTTCATGCGCTGCCTGGCAATGACATTCCCCGTAAACACATCGTGATATTCCTTCAACTGCGGTCGCAGGTACGCGATAAACTCCTTCACGCGCCTCACAAAGTCGGGATGTATGTCCGCCTGCACCCCTCCGATTATATTGTAATTCAGAATCAGACGCCCTCCCGTCGTAGCCTCGAAGATATCCAGTATCTTTTCCCTGTCGCGGAAGCCGAAGAAAAACGCGGTCAGCGCACCCAAATCCATGCAAAGCGTGGAGAAGAACAGCAGATGCGAATCGATGCGCTGAAGCTC
Organism: Tannerella sp.; assembly: GCA_031267485.1. Lineage (GTDB taxonomy): Bacteria > Bacteroidota > Bacteroidia > Bacteroidales > Tannerellaceae > Tannerella. The sequence goes on along the minus strand of JAIRYY010000217.1, from coordinate 4,248 downwards.
GTCCATGATTGTGCGGATAAACTGGACGCGTGCGGGAAGTTCCACCTCCAGGGCTTTCTCAACGCACATGCACAGCGCGTGGCGGTTCTGCATCGCGGACAGATAGTCGAGGCGGTCGGTCAGCGCCAGCGTCTGCTGGTACGTAAGGCTTTCGCACATCTTCTCTATCCCGCGATGGATGTAACCGCAATGCACGTTCAGCTTCCTGATAATCTCCCCCTCGAGCGAGACGCGGAAACGCAGCACGCCATGCGTTGCAGGATGCTGCGGCCCAATGTTGATGACATATTCGTCGTCTTCAAACAGCACGTGCGTTTTCTCCACCGTATGCCCCGCGTCGTCTATTTCGAGCGACGAAGTCGTGTCGACCGCGATTTCATTGCTCATGCGCAGAGGGTTTGCCTCGCGGCTTCCGTCGAAATCCTTGCGCAGCGGATACCCCGCCCAGTCGTCGCGAAGATACAGCCGGCGCATGTCCGGATGTCCCGTAAAAACGATGCCGAAATAATCATACGCCTCGCGTTCGTTCAGTTCGGCCGCTTTCCATATATCGCATACCGTCGGTATTGCGGGATGTTCCTCCGAAGCGGAAGCCACCGTTTTCACCTCGACCTGATGCCCGTAGCGGGTCGATTCGAGGTGATAGACAACGCCCATGCCGTCATCGCCCCAGTCCATTCCGGTAAGGCTGCGCAGGTAGTCGAACTGCAAATCGCCGTCATCGCGCAGTCCCGCGGCCAGGAGACGAAGCTGCGCGGGCACAACCGTCACCGCGGGAACGTCCCCCCCGGACAGCTGCGCCTCCGGTACCAGGTTTCTTATTTTCTCCCTAATCTCCATCCGTCGTTTCCTCCTCTTCTTTCTTCACTTTCCGGTTGACCCCGCCGAAAAACTTTTCGAGTTTCACCTTGCGCTGCAACTGCATGATGCCGTACAGCATGGCTTCGGGACGCGGCGGACAGCCGGGCACATACACGTCGACGGGCAGAATCCTGTCGACGCCGTTCACCACATGATACGACTTTTTAAACGGCCCGCCCGAAACGGCGCATCCCCCTATCGCAATGACATACTTGGGGTCGGCCATCTGGTCGTACAGACGCTTCAGCACCGGCGCCATCTTGTCCGTGACAGTCCCGGCCACCATGATAAAATCCGCCTGACGCGGACTTGCGCGCGTCACCTCGAACCCGAAACGGGCAAAATCATAACGCGCCGCGCCCACGGCCATATATTCAATCCCGCAGCAGCTTGTGGCAAACGTCAGCGGCCAGAGGGAATTGCTGCGTCCCCAGTTTACGACGTCGTCGAGCACGCCCAGCAGCACGTTCGTCCCGCCGGCGTTCAACTCCGCGGCCATGTTTTCGAGGTATTCATTATCGTTGAAATCCCCGTACTTCATGGACTTTATTTCCGGCTTCCTCATTTCCATTCCAGCGCTCCTTTCTTCCAGGCATATACCAGCCCGAGAATCAGTATGAACAGAAAGAACAGGACATTGACAAGCCCCGTTACGCCCAGGTCCTGAACGACCGCCGCCCACGGGAACAGGAAGACCGTCTCCACGTCAAACATGAGAAACAGGATAGCGAACAGGTAGTAGCCAACCTTAAACTGCATCCACGACTGTCCGCGCGTGGGGATGCCACATTCGTACGCCTCGCCTTTCTGCGGATTGTACGAGCGGGGAGAGATTGCTTTGGCAATGCTCAGCGCTGCTGCAACCAGTGTTATTGCCGTCAGTATTACGACAATCAATAGTACAAAATACATAATTTTGATGAATTAGCAAGTTAGCGGCAAATGAGAAAGATTTCTCATGCCTTGATTTTTTTACATTAAATAAAGGGGGGGGAGAAGCCGGTTACGCTAAATGACAATCTTCTCCAGCGTGTAGATATAGTAGTCCGGCGAATGAATATTACTGTCCTTTGCGGGTTTCTTCGGGCAAAACCGGCAGGAATGATATACGTGTCTGTGACAGTTGTGATTGAATAAAAAGTGCGTGTGCAACCTGATTTTGAACAAATCCGAATCATCCTTTGCGATGAGCATGTCATTGAAGGGAAAGACAGGCGTGTTTTCGACAAAACCTCCATTTGCACAGGGGATATCGGCATCGTCCGTACAGACGGTGAAAAATTCGCCGGAAGATAATTTTCCGTCCGAACCAAAGGCTTCCGAATGTGTCAAAAGCAAAAAAGCCGCTATCAGGAGATACATCAATCCTTTTGCCATTTTTATTTTTTTTGCAAAAGTAATGCTTATTTCTTTTCCGCACACAGACTGGATTGTTTATTTGCATTATTTAACCCTGCGGACACGGATTCTGTAACCGCAAATTACGCATTGACAAACATCTTTTCCGGCGAAACATTTTGAATTTGATGAAATTAATGTTTTATTTGCAACCTGAAACATACATAAATCCTTCATTACATGAAAAAAATCAGACTGTTCGCCTTACTGGCATTTTTTTGTGCGCTTCCGGGAATATCACGGGCACAGCAGGAGCAACCGCTGCGTCTGGGCGTGGCCGGCTTATCCCACGGACATTTATGGGAAGTAATCCGCCGGGCGGAGCGTGGCGACTTCGTCATCGTCGGAGTGGCGGAAAGAGACGACCGGCTAAGAGCCGCAAACAGGCTTCGCGACAAAGTGGACGCTTCGCTTTTCTATGCCGACCTGGAAGAAATGCTTGACCGGACAAAGCCGGAGGCCGTCATCGTCTATGAATCCATCCACGACCACCTGCGGGTGGTGGAACTCTGCGCTCCGAGGGGCATCCACGTTATGGTCGAAAAACCGCTGGCCGTCAGTACGGAACATGCCGGCCGCATGGCGGCGCTGGCCCGGAAACACAACATTCATCTGCTGACAAATTACGAAACGACATGGTACAGTACCAACCATGAGGCTTTCCGGCTGACCGGCGAGGGCGCCATCGGCAACATCACGCGCATCAATGTCTACGACGGGCACCAGGGGCCGTTCGAGATAGGCTGCGGCAAAGAGTTCACCGACTGGCTGACCGACCCCGTCCTCAATGGAGGCGGAGCCGTAATCGACTTCGGATGCTATGGCGCAAATCTGACAACCTGGCTGCTGAGGGGAGAACGCCCCCTGAGCGTATATGCCGTACTGAAACGGCAAAAACCGGACAAATACCCGAAAGTGGACGACGACGCCACGATTATCGTGACATATCCGTCCTGCGTCGTGCAAATCATGGCTTCCTGGAACTGGCCGATGAACCGTAAGGACATGCACATATACGGCAGCAGGGGATATATCTATCAGGATACCCCTGCCGGAATGAGGGTATACGACGGCCAAAAGGAAACATCCCTGGAGCCGCCGCCATTGAAAGCGCCGTATAATGATGCCTTTTATTATCTGAAAGCGGCCGTACGGAACGAAATCTTTCAGGAGCCTTACGACCTGTCTTCCCTGGAAAACAATCTTTGGGTTGTCAGGATACTGGAAGCCGCCATCCAAAGCGCCGAAAGCGGGAAAGCCGTTTATTTTGACGGCGAACAGGCTGAATCGCCCTCCGGCGACTTGCGTTTTTAATTCTTAATTTACGGCCGGCATGTTAAAGCGGATTTCTTTTTTTCTTCTGGGGATTATACTTGTGACGCTCGTTCTTGCGACGGTAGCGGGGAAACTGTACGGGGAGGATTTTGTGGCGGAACATGTTTACGGTTCCGTGGCGTTTCTTGTTCTCTGGGCTGTCTTTTCGGCGTCGGCCCTTGCTTATCTGCTGAGGCGGAAGATACTGAAAAATCCGCCGGCGATGCTGTTGCACTTTTCCTTTCTGCTTATCCTCGCGGGAGCTTTTGTCACGCGGCTTTTCGGCGAACAGGGGACGCTTCATGTCCGCGAGGGGGAAGAAACGGCCGGCTTTGTCGACCGCGACGGGATGTCGCACGGGATGCCTTTTACGGTCAGGCTGGACGGCTTCCGGATTGTGTATTATGCCGGGACGCGCGCGCCGATGGATTTTGTGAGCGCCGTGACGGTAACGGGCGACGACGGCGCCATGGAGGGGGAAGTGGCCATGAACAGGATTCTTGCCTGTCGCGGATACCGTTTTTACCAGTCGGGATATGACGAAGACGGGTCGGGCGTCACGCTGGCCGTTTCACATGACCCCGCCGGCATAGCCGTCACCTATTCCGGTTACGCGCTTCTCCTTTTATCCATGCTGCTGTTTTTCGCGAGCCGTCGCAGCCGGTTCCGCCAGCT
>JAIRYY010000203.1 GCA_031267485.1 Tannerella sp. | reverse complement strand
GCGGAGAGACAGGGATTCGAACCCCGGGAACCTCTCAGTTCAACGGTTTTCAAGACCGCCGCAATCGACCACTCTGCCATCTCTCCCGGGTCGCTTTTTCTGAAAAGCGGGGGCAAAGGTATGCAATATTTCCTTATCTGCAAATTTCTTTCGAGTATTTTTCCGCAATTCGGCGTTTTTCCGGCATGTTTTTAGAATGGATTCCGAAATATTGCCGGTTGCGACCATGATACCGCAGGCAATTTGAAATCTTTTTCATAACTTTGCGTGCTTAATAGAGGAGGGATTCATGAACTTTGAGATATCATCACCGTTTAAACCGACCGGAGACCAGCCGGAGGCTATAAAGGCGCTTGTCGAGGGTCTCCGCGCCGGGATGCCTTATCAGACGCTGCTTGGCGTCACGGGTTCGGGGAAAACGTTTACCGTAGCTAATGTCATCGAACAGGTGCAGCGTCCGACGCTGATTCTGAGCCATAATAAAACGCTGGCGGCACAGTTGTATGGCGAGTTTAAGGGCTTTTTCCCGCGTAACGCGGTGGAGTACTTTGTTTCGTATTATGATTATTATCAGCCGGAAGCGTATATTCCCACGACGGATACCTATATTGAAAAAGACCTTGCCATAAATGGGGAGATAGACAAGTTGCGGCTTCGGGCTACGGCTTCGTTGCTTTCGGGACGGCGCGACGTCGTCGTTGTCTCGTCCGTATCGTGTATTTACGGCATGGCCGACCCCCGCGCTTTTGCCGAGCAGGTGGTCTATCTCGAACGGGGGATGAACATCCCGCGGGATAAAATGCTGAGGCGTTTTGTGGATGCCCTGTATGTGAATAATAAAGTTGATTTTCACAGCGGGTGCTTCCGCGTGAATGGCGACACCGTCGATGTGTTTCCGGCGATAGAGGGGTATGACGGCGTGGCTTACCGGATAGAGTTCTGGGGCGATGAGATTGAACGCATATCATCCTTTAACCCTCAGACCGGATATGAATATGATGAACAGGACAGTCTGAATGTATATCCCACAAATTTGTTCGTCACGACGCAGGACCGTATAAACACGGTATTGGGACAGATTGCCGTGGACATGGGAGAGCAGGTGAGTTTTTTTGAGAGTAACGGCAAACCGTTTGAGGCGAAACGTTTGCGCGAACGGGTTACGTTTGATTTGGAAATGATACAGGAACTGGGACACTGCGCTGGAATAGAAAACTATTCGCGTTATTTCGATGGCCGTAAGGCCGGTGAACGCCCTTACTGTCTGCTCGACTATTTTCCGGAAGACTATCTGCTGGTTATCGACGAGAGCCATGTGACGGTTCCGCAGATACGCGCCATGTATGGCGGGGACCGCTCGCGTAAAAACACGCTGGTGGAATATGGTTTCCGTCTGTCGGCAGCGCGGGATAACCGTCCGCTTACCTTTGATGAGTTTGAGAAACTTACGCCCAATGTCATATACGTCAGCGCTACTCCGGCGGAATATGAACTTACAAAAAGCGAAGGCATAATTATAGACCAGGTGATAAGGCCTACCGGGCTGCTTGATCCGGTGATAGAAATACGCCCCTCGTTTAATCAGATTGACGACCTGATGGAAGAAATAGAACAGCGTGCGGCTATTGAGGAACGGACGCTGGTTACGACGCTTACGAAGCGTATGGCGGAAGAACTTACGGATTACCTCTCCCGCGTAGGCATACGTTGCGAATATATTCACAGCGATGTGGATACGCTGGAGCGCATACGTATCATGGACGATTTGCGGAACGGGCTTTTTGATGTGCTTATCGGCGTCAATCTTTTGCGTGAGGGCCTCGATTTGCCCTCCGTGTCGCTGGTCGCCATACTTGATGCGGATAAGGAGGGCTTCCTGCGTTCGCACCGGTCGCTGACGCAGACTGCCGGCCGTGCGGCGCGCAATATTAACGGAAAGGTTATTTTTTACGCCGATACCATGACCGAAAGCATGAGGCTGACGATTGACGAAACGAACCGTCGCCGGGAAAAACAGCTGGCGTATAACGAGAAATATGGTATTACGCCGCGTCAGATAGTGAAAAACTCGGTGTCGATTCTGGGCGAGACAAAATCAAAACCGGCCGAGGAATATGCCTACGTGGAAAAAGAATCGTCGTTTGTGGCCGACCCTGTTGTTGATTACATGAACAGGGGACAATTGGAGAAAGCCATCGAACGGGTAAGGAAACAGATGACGGAGGCGGCTAAAAGACTTGATTTTCTCGAAGCCGCGCAATATCGTGACGAGATGATGAAAATGCAGGAGATGCTGGAAAAGAAGGAGTGATGCATGATGAGGATAATCGGTTTTAAGTCGGCGCGCCTGCTTGTCATGCTGTTCGTTTTTTGCCAGCCGTCCCGGAGCGTCGCCCCCGTTGACAGCCTGAGGGAGAACGCGTTGTATTGTACGGAAGACGACCGTGTCATTTTCGATGATTATATCGGGAACGTGAAATCGTCCAAATCTCTGCCTTTTGCGGATTTGGTCATTGTGACGGCGCGTTTTTTCATGAACAGGCCGTATGTCGCATCAACACTCGAATTTGAACCGGAGGGTCTGGCTGTCAACCTGCGCGGGTTTGACTGTTCGACTTTCGTGGAGACCGTCCTGGCGCTTGCGCGAACCGTAAAGATATACGACCATCCGGCATTTGAAGATTTTTGCGGACAGCTGAGGCAAATACGCTACAGAGCCGGTATTATCAATGACTATACCGACCGGCTGCACTATTTTACCGATTGGATATACGAAAATGAACGGAGGGGAATCGTGCGTGATGTGACGGAAAAAGCGGGAGGCAAACCCTATCGGCCGAACCTGAATTTCATGTCGTCGCATCCGGAAAGTTACCGCCAGCTGCAGTCGAATCCCGGATATGTGGCTGTCATGCGGGAGAAGGAACGTGAAATTTCCGGACGGAACGCCTATTCGTTCATACCCGAATCCGGGATAGGCGCCTGCGGACATGCGCTGGAAGACGGAGATATTGTTTGTTTTGTCACCGGCATCAAAGGGCTGGATGTCGCACATGTCGGATTTGTATGCCGTAGTGGCGGGCTACTTACCTTCATTCATGCATCATTGTCGGCGAAAAAGGTTATTGTCAATTCGCAGCCTGTCAGCGTCTATGCGGGAAAAATAAAACATTGCAGGGGAATTATGGCAGTCAGGCCGCTGGACGCGGATTAATTTTTTTTGCGAAAACGTATCTTCAATTCAAAATATGTTGTATATTTGTGCTCTGTAAGTATGTTATTTAACAATCGTGGTAAAGCAGGAAAAAAGAATGATAGATTTATCGGCCAGCCTGTCGGAGGTCTGGAGGGTTCTTACGGAAGAAGAGCGGGATACGCTGCGCAATAATTCGAAGATTCAGAATTTCAAGAAGAATGAAATGATTTATTGCGAGGGCGACGAGGCTTTGGATATGATGTGTCTCCTAAAAGGGAAAGTCAAAATTTACAAAGAAGGGGTTGGCGGCCGCAGTCAGATTATCCGCATGATAAAGCCCATTCAGTATTTTGCCTATCGGGCGGCATTTGCGCAGGAACTTTATCGAACGAATGCCTCGGCTTTTGAGGCATCCGTCATTTGCATCATCCCGATGACGGTTGTGGAAAATCTCATTTACGGGAATCCCAATCTTGCAATGTTTTTCATACGGCAGCTGTCGAAAGATTTGGGCGATGCGGACGAACGGACGGTGACGCTCACGCAAAAGCATATACGCGGACGCCTGGCGGAATCGCTCCTGTACCTGCGGGACAGCTACGGGCTGGAAGAAGACGGCGCAACGATAAGCATCTATCTTTCGCGCGAGGAACTGGCCAACCTCTCGAACATGACCACGTCGAATGCCATCCGCACACTTTCGATTTTTGTTTCCGAACGTATTATAGCCGTGGACGGAAGAAAAATTAAAATCATTGACGAGGAACGGTTGCGCAAGGTAAGCCGCCGGGGCTGATTTTCCAAATAACCTGATTCGTGGAACACTCGTTAATCGTCAGCTACCGGAACAACACAGTATTTACCAGTGATTCGCACTGGCTTCATCCTCTTTTCGAGTTGCATGACTTTCTGCAGAAAGAACGCCTTTCCGCGGCGGAGCTGTTTCTTCGCGACAAGATTGCGGGCAGGGCTGCGGCGTGCATGATTGCGTACCTCGGCATAACGAAATGCCATATCGAACTCGTAAGCCGTCGCGCACTGCCTGTGTTTGAGAAAGCGGGGATTGAATATTCGTATGACAGCCTGGTGGAACAGATAGACTGCCGCACGGAATGTCTGATTGACGATGGCATGTCCGTCGGGGACGCCTGGCTTTTTCTGCGTAAGCGCGCCGGACGGGTGGAAGGATTGTCCGTTGGCATGGAGGATGTTTGCGTGACGGTTGACGCTTGCGCCGTTCTGAAGAATCTGAACCTTGAACTTGCCGCCGGCGAACAGATGGTCATACACGGAGCGAACGGCGCCGGCAAGACTACCTTGCTCAAATGCCTGCTTGGACTTGTAAAGCCTGCATGCGGCGTTGTGCGGGTAGGGGATTTCCGGGTCGGGACGAAAGAGTGGATGCGGAACCGCGTTCACACGGCTTATGTTCATCAGGAGAATGTGAAAAACACGTTTCCGGTTTCGGCCGGCGAAGTTGTGTCGATAGGCCTTGCAGGCAGCAGGATGCCGGCCTCGGAGGTCAGCTGGCATGTGGAAATAGCGATGCGCCGGACGGGATGTTTCAATCTGGTTAAACGGTCGTACCATTCCCTGTCGGGCGGGGAAAAGCAGCGCGTTTCGCTGGCGCGCTGCCTGTGCCAGCACGCGAAAGTCCTGCTGTTTGACGAGCCGACATCCTTCCTGGATCGGGAGGGCAGGGATGATTTGGTCGTTTTGCTGAGGGAACTTTGTTATAATGAAACTCCCACCATCCTGATGGTTTCGCACGATATGGCATGGATTGAACAGTTGAGATGGAACAGCCTGGAACTGAAAGGGGGCCGGTTATGTTAGAACTGCTGGCGCTTTCGCCCATCCTGAAAGGCCTGATACTGCTGACTGTCGCCGGGATTTCGTTTCCGATTACAGGCGTTTACCTGCTGCGCCTCAATCTGCTTCCGCTGCGTTTCATGCTTATGCACGGCGCGATACTTGGAGGCGCCGTAGCTCTGGCGTTTTCGTGGAATCCCTTTGTCACTACCATAACGTTGAATTTACTGTTTGTTTTATTCATGACAAAGGCTTCGCGTTCCCTGCGGAAAGATGCCGGATATATGAGTTCCTTTTTCATGGTGATTTCCATATCGCTCGCCTTTATCCTCGTTTACCGGTTTAACGTGCAGGCAAAGGACACGCTGTCGCTTTTGTGGGGAAGCCTTTATACGTCAACCTGGGAAGAAGTCGTTGCGGTAATCGTGTTTTCTTCTTTGCTTATCCTGTTTCAGCTGTTTTATTACCGCAAGCTGCAGGCATTCTTTTTCGACCGGGAAATCGCCTATACATCGGGCGTTAACGAGCGGTTTTTATATTACGCCATCGTCCTGCTTACGGCCCTGACCGTAGCCATGGCGATGAAAATAATCGGGGCGCTGCTGCTGGATGCGCTGCTGTTGCTTCCGGCGCTCATCGCCACATTTCATGCGAAGAGCCTGCGCGGCGTGCTTGTCTGGTCGTCGCTGTGGGGCGGGCTGTTTGCCGTGGGAGGTTTTTTCCTTGCGCTGGTTTTTGATATTCCGGCGAGTTCGGCGATTGCCGTTCTTGCCTCCATCGTTTTTCTTGTTATACTTATTGTCAGACGGAAATGAAAAAATTATTGTTGAAGTTTTGTTTGTGTATCGTTTGTCCGGCGCTGTTCTTTGCTTCATGCCGGGGAGGGAAAACATCGGACAGGGCAGGGAGAGTTGTTGTGGCGACAACCGGCTGGACTGCCGCCTTTGCGGAAACGGCCGGCGCGGAGAAAATCGTTATCCTGGCGCCGTTTGAGATGAGCCACCCGGCCGAATACGAGTTGCGCCCGGGGGATATCTCCGTGATTATGAATGCCGAAATCATGGTCTATGCCGGATATGAGGTGATGACGGAGCGACTGAGGAAAGGGCTGGATATTCCGCAGGAAAAATTGCTGCTCATAAACACGGATTACAGTTATGCGACAGTCGAACAGTCCGTCATGAGCATTGCGGAAAAACTTGGGACGGAAGAGGTTGCCCGCGAAAATCTCCGGGACATAAAGCGAACATTCGACGAGGGGCGCCGTATCCTGCAGGAGAAAAACCTGTCGGGCAAACCGGTGATGGCGCACCGTTTCCAGTCGTCGGTGGTCAGGGAACTCGGTTTAAGCCCCCATGTCCTGTTCGGCCCGGCATCGCCCGAAGCGCCGGAGATTGCGGCGGCCTCCCGCGAACAGGTCTGCATGATAATTGACAATATTCACAATCCCGTGGGGCAGCCTTTCCGGGAAGTGCTGCCGGACAGGGCGTATGTGCAGCTGCTGAATTTTCCGGGACGAAACGGCACGAAAACACTTGCGGATGTGGTCCGGTATAATATTCAGCAGATAACGTCGGCCGGCGAGTAACTCCTGCCGGCGCCGTTCAAATCACGGAACGATTGTTTTATAAATTTGTTTCTGTGCGGAACCGCCGTCTACCGTAACGATATAAATCCCCCTGTCGGCCGAAATGTCAGCGGAATATTCCGCAATCGTCCGGTTGAATAAGATCCTGCCCGACATGTCGGTTACACGAACAGCTACCGGTTCATTCACCCCCTCTATGCGGATCAGTCCTTTTCCCGTTTTCAGTTTTATCCGGTTATACCCGTCAACCGCTTCCGTATTTTCCGGGTCGGGATCGCAATTCAATTTACAGTCTATCCAGTCGAGCCGTTCCGACACGTATTTCCGCACGTTCTCCACTTCGGCCGCATAACTGCCGTGTATAACCGGGTTCGAATGCACGAGCTCGTTCATTATCGGCCAGCGTTTGAAATTCAGATCCTGCGACTGTTCCAGGAGGGCGGCATAATCATCCACCACTTTCAGGAGCGTATCTTTCGAGAGAATATTCTGTTCGAGGTAATAGTTATAAATTTCCTTTAACCGGATTATCATGCTGCTGTCGGACATGATCCGGCGGATAAAATTCCGTGTGTCGCCCGCCGCGCTGCTGTACGAAGACAAAGACAGCCATTCCGTTTTTCCGTTGATCGGATACGTGCGGCGGTCATTTTCAAAAGCCAGGTCGAAATCCCACACCGGAGCAAAAACAAATCTGTCGTCGCCGCGGTTTTTATACATTTTTACGCTCCAGTACGTATCCGTATTTCCGGCATATTCCCCCGTCAGGAAATGCTTGAGGAAGACATCCGTGTGCAGATATTTGCGGAATCCGTTTTCGGAATCCTCCAGCAGGCTGTCTTCATACACGGCTTTCGTCAGCCTGTTGAAATGATTCTCTATATAAGCGACCTGCGCTCCCACAATATCCCTGTTGTCGGGATATTGGATGGTCACGGGAATCTTGTAGTGGGAGGACATGAATGTTATCGGTTCATTGTAATAATAAGCGTCTATTTCGATCAGGTATCCTCCGGTCAGCTTCTCGCCCGACACGTTGGCGGGCGACAGTTCATCTATTTCGACCCGATTTTCGCGCACATCAATATGATCGCACAGCTGGTAGCAACCCTTGTAGTCGCCGTTCAATATGACATCCACCGCCTCGGCCGGCGAGGTATACGGCATTTCCAGCCGGCGGCTGAAATCGAAAGCCAGCATGTTCCGCATTAGCGTTTTATCGCCATAGTTGTTAATCAGCGTCCAGTTCCGGGCGTTCGCCGGCAGATCCAGCAGGCGGGTTTCCTCGGACAGCCTGAGGCGGTACGGTTTTTTTGGATAATCCCAGCTGTTGTTGCCGCGTCCCCGTATTTCAAGGCTGCCGCTGTGAATTTTTGTCCCGCCATCGTAAATGACGGATATGAAGCCTTTCACGTAATTATTTTTGTCAATCACCTGACAGTTCTCCGTATGAATGGATACTACCGGCAGATTGGTCAGTTGTGGCAATTTCGAATCGTTGCCCGCGCCCCTGTATCCGTAAAATTTCAATTCCGCCAGATAGCTGATTTTATTTTTATCAATTGCATAAGGAAAAACAAAGCGCACGTAGCGGAACCCCCGCGTGCAGAGAACAGGCTGTTCCGTAAGACCGCGTTCGACCGGCCCCGGAATGATATGCAACGGTATCGCGTCGCTAAAATCGGGACTGTTGGCGCCTTCGAACAAGCCCAGTTGCAGACTTTCATCCGTCTCGACGTCGGGAGAATCAGGAGAATCGGAGGTTTCGCTTTCCATTCCGGGCCGGTAAGCTATTTTGGTAATGACATGCTTTTGACGCAAATCCAGCCCGATCCAGTTTCCGAATGGCGGATATGAAGCGAAGCAAGTGGCGGGATCATTGTCAAAAACGCTGCTTGCGGGATACGCCTGGTTGTCATACAAATCGACGAACATAAGGGCGCCTGTCAGTTCCTGTTCCGTTTGCGTTTTTGCGTGAAAGGAACAGCTCAACAGCAGTATCAGGAAAGAGATTTTTTTTTCAGTCATGGGCGAATAATTATTAACCTGCCGCGCGGCTACCGTATGGCATCCCTTATGCGCAGCAGTTTTTTCAGCAAATCTTCCAGCCGGTCCAGGGGCAGCATGTTTGTTGCATCGGATTTCGCCTTTAGCGGTTCGGGGTGCGTTTCGACGAACAGGCCGTCCGTCCCGACTGCGACGGCCGCTTTTGCGATGGTTTCGATAAGTTCCGGCAGGCCGCCCGATACGCCGGACGTCTGATTGGGCTGCTGCAGGGAATGTGTGATGTCGGTGATGACGGGGAATCCGAATTTCCTCATTTGCGGGATGCTGCGGAAATCCACCACCAGGTCTGTGTATCCGAAAGTCGATCCCCTTTCCGTAAGCATCACATTCGGATTGCCCGAATCGACGACTTTCTGAGCGGCAAACCGCATTGATTCCGGCGCAAGGAACTGTCCTCTCTTGATATTCACAATCTTCCCCGTTTTGGCGGCGGCGGCCAGCAGTTCGGTCTGCCGGCACAGAAAAGCCGGAATCTGCAGGATGTCGACATATTCGGCGGCCATGTCGGCCTCGTGTGTTTCGTGAATGTCGGTCACGGTGGGAAGCCCCAGCGTATCGTGCACTTTGCGCAGTATTTTCAGCGCCTTCCCGTCGCCGATTCCCGTAAAGGAATCAATGCGCGAACGGTTCGCTTTCCGGTAAGACCCCTTGAAGACGCAGGGGATATTCAGTTTTTCGCTTATGGCGGCAATGCGTTCCGCAATATGCAGCGCCATGTTTTCCTCCTCAATCACGCAGGGGCCTGCCAGCAGAAAGAAATTGTCCGTGTTTGTCAAATCTTTTATTGTCATGAATCTTGAATTGGTTGTTGTTTGATTAATTCCATTGTTTTTCTTATTTTTTCGTCCGCCGGAATGGACGCGTCCAGCCAGTGAATCGTGAATCCCCGCCGTTCCATTCCGCGAAACCAGGTCATCTGTCTTTTGGCAAACTGGTGAATGGCAATTTCCAGCATCCCGACCATTTCGTCATACGCCAGCTTGCCGGTGACGTAAAGAGTGAGGTACCTGTACTCCAGGCCGTAGTAAATCAGGTCGTCCGGCCGTATGCCGGAATCGAGGAGCGCGCGTACTTCGTCGACCATACCCTCCGCCAGCCGGCTGTGCAGGCGTCGCGATATCCTCTCGCGCCGCAGCTCACGGTCAATATCAATGCCCACGACGAGGCTGTTCACGGGGTCGAATCCGTTTTCCCCGGGAACAGCCTTTTTACGGTACTCTTCGATTTCGATGGCGCGGATGGCGCGCTGGGCGCTGTCGACATCCGTTTTATTGTGCAGCGGCTTGCTGGAGGCAAGTATTTCTTCCAGTTCCCGGAGCGATTTCCCGCTCAGCGACTTGCGGAGGCCGGGGTTGGGCGGGACATCCGGCAGTTTGTATCCTCTCAGGACAGCCTCGATGTACATCCCGCTTCCTCCGCACAACACCGGTATTTTCCCCCTGTCCCTCAAGCGGCGGAAGACATTGAAAAAATCATGCTGGTATTGAAAAACGCTGTATTTTGTTCCCGGTTCGCAGATGTCAATCAGGTGATAGGGGATTTTCTTCCCGTCAACCGTGTAATCGCCAAGGTCCTTGCCCGTCCCGATATCCATGCGGCGGTAAACCTGTCTCGAATCGGCGCTGATGATTTCCGTATCCAGACAATTTGCCAGCGCCGCGGCAAACGTTGTCTTCCCGCAAGCCGTAGGCCCTAAAACCGTAATAAGCTCATATTTTCTCATCAAAGGGGGCAAATATAGTACATGTCGGGAGCAATACAAAACTTTTGGCCGTTTCTTTTTTTTTGCGTGTACATTATTATACTGAGCTCGGCATGGTTTTGTGCATTGCTTTTCATTGCGCCCTCCCTCCCCGTCATGACGGGGGCGGGCGGACGTTTTCTCAAGCCTGAGAAAGTTCCCCGGAGGTTCCGGGATGTTTTCTCAAACCTGAGAAAGTTCTCCGGAGGTTTTAAAACGTTTTCTCAAACCTGAGAAAGTTCCCCGGAGATTCTA
>JAIRYY010000173.1 GCA_031267485.1 Tannerella sp. | reverse complement strand
TTATCCCTGTCCGAGCATCCTGCGGTGAGAAAAACGAAACATGCCGCAAGCAACAGCAGCATGGCGTATGGTTTCAATCGATTGTCTGTCATAACTGTAAAATTTAGTAACATGAAATAAGTTTATCTGTCCCGGCGGGGGACAAATCGTGTACTTCCATTTGCTTATAATCATTATATAATATTTATTTTCTGTCTGTTCACAAACTGCTTCGCGCCACCCGCGGACGGCGGAGTTATTCGCCGCCTTTGCCCAGAGCCACCGCCGTCGTGTAGGGATAAACCAGGGAGGTGTATGCGAAGATGCTCTTGCAGCGCAAAACCCTGAGCGAGGGCATCGGGGCAAGCTCCACGACTTTCAGCGAGGGATGCGTGCGCAGGTCTATTTCCGTCATCGGATTGTTCATGCAGCGGAGATGCTTCATCGACGGTATCTCGTCGACATTGATGCGTTCCAGCCGGTTGCCGTAGCAGTAGAAGTTTTCAATCATGCGGTTTTTCGTCAGGTCGACATGCGTCAGCAGATTGTTGCCGCAATCGAGCGTCACAAGAGAGAGGTTTTCCGATACCTCTATCGACGTAATCCGGTTATTGCTGCAGTTAAGCTCCCTCAGCGACCGGTTGCGGGAAACCAGGATGTTCTCCATCAGGTTGCCGCTGCAGTCGAGTTTGACGAGCCGGCTGAGATGCCCCGTGGCGATACCCCGCAGCCGGTTATCGTTGCACGCGAGGCTGTCGAGCAGAGGGTTCAGGCTCAAATCGAGCGTTTCGAGGTGGTTGTTGCCACATTCGAGCGTCGCAAGTTTCGTGTTTTTACTTACGTCAAGCGCAATAAGGCGTATCGAACTGCAGCGCAATTCCGTCAGCGAAGTATTCCGCCCGACGTCGATAACGACCAGGTTATTGTCCGAACAGCAGAGGCTTGTCAGCCTCCCGTTCTCCCCCACATCAAGCCGGTTCAGCCGGTTATGGCTGCAGTCGAGCGTCACGAGCAGCGGATTGAAGCTCATGTCCAGCCGCGTGATTTTATTCCGGCGACAGACAAGCGTTTCGAGCGACGTGAAATATTCGATTCCCCCGAGCGACATAATCTCCCCGTCCTCCGGGCAAACAATCGTTTTGACCGCCCTTGCTTCCGCACCGGAAACGGCGCCGTCGCCATTCGCGTCGAAGTTCGACACGGCATACGCCCTGAAAGCCGAATCGGGAAACGACACGCTGCCCGTGAACGAACGCCGTTCCTCCCGCATTTTCTCCTTCTCCGCAAACTTCACTTCGGCATAATGGCGGTTAGCCTCGGCCATCCGGCGCACTTCCTGCTTGCGCCGTTCCGATTCGCCCGCTTCCGCGCCGGCAGATGCGCGTCTTCCGGCATCTCCGCGGCGATGTTTCGCCGTCGCCCGGCCTGCCGCCGGAGTTACCGTCACAGGCAGTTCTTCCTTTCGCTCAAAAACGGTGGCTGTGGCCACTCCGGCGCCGTCGACGGCGTACAGCACGACCGCTTCTTTCGAACAGCTTATCTTTTGCAGGCCGTTCTCTTTGCTGAAATAGACGGACTGCAGGGTTGGCATGGCGTTACAGTATAAATTCTTCAGATTCCCGTTTCGGCTCACGTCGAGCGCCGTCAGCCTGTTTATGCTGCACTCCAGGTCGCTCAATGCCGCATTATGGCGGACATCAAGCGTATCGATGCGGTTGTTCCCGCAGTCCAGGTCGCCAAGCGCCGTATTGCGGCTCACGTCAAGTTCCGTCAAAAGGTTGTGCGAACAGTTCATTTTCAGCAGGGCTGTATTGTTGCCGACATCAAGCGCGGCAAGCTCATTTCCCGAACAGTCCAGGAAACGCAGAATCCCGCACGCGCCGACATTCAGCGACGCAAGCCTGTTCCGGCTGCAGCCAAGGTAGGTCAGCGCTTCACACCGGCTTGCGTCAAGCGCGCCGATTTCATTATCGTCGCAAATCAGTTCCTCCAGCATCGGATTGTGGCTGACGTCGAGCGATTTTATCCGGTTGTCCCGGCAGTTCAGGTCCGTCAGCAGAGGATTGTGGCTGACGTCGAGCGTATCCAGCAGGTTATTGTTGCAGTACAGTTTACGGAGCGACCGGTTGCGGCTGACGTCAAACGACGCAAGCTGCCCTTTTCCGAAAGGGCTTGCCGGCGAACAGTCCAGTTCCTCCAGTTCCGTAAAAGCGGCTATACCCTCTATCGAATAAATATTTTCGGTGGAAAATTTCATCCGCGTAACGGCTCTCGCCTCCGCTTCGGAGATTTCGCCGTCTCCGTCGGAATCGAAATGCGCCACCAGAAAATCCTTAAATTCCCTGTCCGGGACATGAATATTCCGGGATACGCCCTCCTCCACAGTAAGGAGAAGGAACAGACAACTAATTAAATATGAATTTTTCATCGTTCACTCTTCTTTATTTATCGTTTTCAGGCGGTCGCCAATCACCGCCAGGCGCACACATGGGGCGCACACGCAGGTGCGCCCCTACGCCATTGACCATTGCGGGTTTATCTGAAAAGCCGAGCCCCGTCATTGCGACTGCGAGGTACGAAGCAGGAAGCAATCCAGGCCGTCGCCTGTGCCTGGATTGCTTCGGGCTGCGCCCTCGCAATGACGAAGAAACGCGACTGTCGAGACAGTCATGTATTCGGCAAATGTATCATTTATTTTTAGACGAATCCTAACCATTAATCACTAACCATTAATCACTAATCACTAATCACTAATCATTAACCACTAATCAACGTCATTTCGCGAACAGAACGGAAGCCGTGCCGGGTGCAATAATCATCAATGCCGTCAATGACTTTCAGCGAAATGCAGGGATCTATGAAATTATACGTCCCAATCTGCACGGCTGTCGCTCCGGCAAGCAGAAACTCCACGGCATCCTTCCACGAAGATATGCCGCCAAGCCCAATCACCGGTATTTTGACGGCGTGCGCCGTCTGCCATACCATGCGCAGGGCGACGGGCTTCACACACGGGCCGGAAAGGCCTCCGGTGACTGTCGACAAAACCGGCCGGCGCTTTTCCACGTCTATCGCCATGCCCAGCAACGTGTTGATGAGCGAAACGGAATCCGCCCCCTCCGCCTCCACCGCGCGGGCTATTTCCGTTATGTCCGTCACGTTCGGAGACAATTTGACGATAAGCGTTTTCGGATACACGCGGCGGACGGCGCGCACCACAGCGGCTGCGGACGAAGCGCACACGCCGAAAGCCATCCCGCCCTGCTTCACGTTCGGACATGAGATATTCAGTTCGATAGCGGGGATGCGTTCCAGCGCCCCCATTTTTTCGGCACATTCCACATACGTATCAACGGACGAGCCGCTTACATTAACAATCATATTCGTGTCTGTCCCGCGAATTGCGGGATAAATCTCCCTTATGAAATAATCGGCCCCCCGGTTCTGCAGGCCGACGGCATTCAACATGCCCGAAGGCGTTTCCGCCATGCGCGGACAGGGATTCCCCTCGCGCGCCTGTATGGTAGTACCTTTCACAATGATTCCGCCGATACGGGATATATCCATGAAATCCGAATATTCGGCGCCGTATCCGAAAGTGCCGGACGCGGTCATGACCGGATTTTTCATCGTCATCGCCCCTATTGTCACCGTCAAATCTGCCATGTCAGTTGATTTATGTTAAACACCGGCCCCTCCGTGCATACGCAGACGTTTCCCCCGACAGTCTTTTCGACGCAGCACAGGCATGCGCCTATCCCGCACGCCATCATGTTTTCGAGCGAGACGTCGCACGGTATCCCCGCCGCTCCGGCATATCGCGCCACGGCAAGCATCATCGGTTTCGGCCCGCAGGCGTAGAGCCGGTCAAACCGCTTCGCGGCAAGTACCGTATGATTCGTCACATAGCCCTTTTCGCCCATTGAACCGTCTTCCGTCGTGACGTAAGTCGCGCCAATCCTTTCAAATGCCGCAAGCTGCATGATATCGTCCCCCGAACGCGCGCCGAGCAGAAATTCGGGTCTGAATCCTATGCTTTTCAACGTGTCGCCCAGGAAAAGCAGCGGAGCCGTACCGACGCCGCCTCCCACGAGAAGCAGGCTTGAACCGGCGCGGGGCACGGGAAAGCCGTTTCCCAAAGGCAGGATGATGTTCACCACATCCCCGGCGCGGTATTCCGCCATCCGTTTCGTTCCTTCGCCCACAATCTGTATGAGAAGCCAGAGTTCGTTCGCGCTCCTGTCAACATAATTCACGGATATGGGGCGGCGAAGAAACGTCTGCGGAGAGCCGTCGACACGAACCTGAACGAACTGTCCGGGTATCATCTCCGGCAGTTTGCAGTCGGCCGTCAGCTTCAGCAGGCAGTATCCGGGGTGAAGACGGACGTTCTCCACCACTTTCATGTCCATTTGGTATTTCTTCATCATTTCGTTCGAAGCGGGACTTACTTCAGGATACGGATAGACAGCGGATAAGTCCAGGCCGTACCGTTAATTGCCTTTACCATGGCGATGATGACAAATACGAACATCAGTATGGCTATGGCAGGAAGGAATACGCTTCCCACGCATGTCAGGCACAGTCCCAGGGCATAGACCAGATAGCTCAGCTGGAAGTTGAGAATGTCCTTGCCCGTCCTGTCAATGAGCGGGCTTTTTTCCCTGAACAGCAGCCACATAATCAGGGGAGCTATAAAACTCGATAAAAACTGGGATGCGTGCATCAGCACAACAAATGATTTTTCGTCAATGCCAAGGTCCCATCCCGTCGGATTGACGGTATACTGCGATGACAGTATGCGCGCTTTTTCGCGTTCGTATTCTTCCCGCGTAATCGCGCCTTCGTCCAAAAGCTTTTTCAGCCTTTCCAAATCATCATATATATTCATATCTTTAAAATTTAACGCCACAATATTACGAAGTATTTATGAGATATGCAACTTAAACCGGCCGCGGCCATGGCAACCGCACCGGAACCGGCCGGGAAACATCTGTTTGACGCCCATCATAATCAGACAGTTTGCCGGGATATACCGAATCTCGGAACGGCCGGAATACAGTTCGGAACGGCCGTCATTCATCCCGGGGGAAATCATAAATTTTGATGCGGTTGCCCCAACCGACCCGCCCAGCGCTTTGCTATCTGAAAAATTATCCATACCTTGCCGCCGTTTTTAAATGAAAAACATATATGACGATGCGTGATGACAGTTCGGAGGCAAAGCAATTACAACGCCTCAGGCAGGGAGATAAAAAGGCATTTGAAGTTGTTTACCGGAAATATGGCGGCCGGGTATACCATTTTTTCCTTTCGCTTCTTCGTGACGGATTCGCGGCGGAAGACCTGACTCAAAACGTTTTCATGAAGATTTGGGAAAAACGCGAAGGCATCGACCCCGACGGACATTTCGAAGCCTACCTGTTCACCATCGCCCGGCACATGCTCGCACGGGAATCTGAAAAACGGCTGAAGGAAGAATGTCTGCGCGAAACGCTGCAGGGACGCGAAGAAAACGCCGATACCGATACGGAACAACGCGTCGAAACCGAATCGTTGCATACGTATATTAAAGCACTCGTCGAACAGTTTCCGCCCGTACGCAAACACGTATTCATGTTGAGCCGCGTCCATCACCTGACAAACAGAGAAATCGGCCTGCGGCTGTCCATCTCCGAAAAAACCGTGGAAAGCCACCTCTATCGCGCTTTGCGCTTCCTGAAAAGCAAACTGAACAGCGAATTATAACGGGCGACGTGCTGCCCGAAAAGCACGCCCTTGAAAGAGCGTACAGTTAAAAAAACTTATATTTCATACCCGCCGGTAAGTGTTCTCCTTCCCCGAAGGCTATACAATAGAAAGCAAAGAAATGGACCGTAAGACGAACAGAGAAGACGAAACGCAAATCGATGCCTATTACCGCGAACAGTGGGAACAGGCATCGGAAAAAGAGATGCCCCGCGAAACGGAGGAAAGAATCCTCCGCGCCATCGCAAAGCGGATGAGGGGCGATGCGTTCCGTTTCGTGCCGGCGCAATGGGTGCGCTATGCGGCGGCCATGCTGGCCGGTGTGATTCTCGTTTCGGCTATCCGGCTGTTTGTCGACCGCACGCCGGCGGCGCCTGAACCCGCTGCGGGAGATTTCACCGTCTTTGCCGACAAGGGGCAGCGCTCGAACGTAACCCTCCCCGACGGCACGAAGGTATGGCTCAATTCGCACTCGAAAATCACGTATCCGCGCGACTACGGCATCCGCGAACGTGCGCTCGCGCTGACCGGAGAAGCCTATTTCGAAGTAGCAAAAGATTCCTCGAAACGCTTCACGGTCAATGCCGGAGAAATGCAAATCGAAGCGCTGGGCACGTCGTTCAACGTGAAAGCCTACGGCGAAGATTGCGAGATTGTGACCACCCTCTTCAGCGGAAGCGTGCAAACGACCGTCCGCAACAAAACCGTCGCGCTCAAACCGGAACAGTATGCGACGTTTAACCGGGAAAACAGCCGACTGACCGTCAGGCGTGCCGAAAACGTGGCATACGCGGCCATGTGGCGCGACAACGAACTGGCTTTCAACCGGCAGACGATGGACGAAATCGCCGTCATGTTCGACCGGCTGTACAATGTCAATATACAGTTCGAATCGGAAAAAATCAGGAAATACCGCTTTTCGGGCGTCATCAAAAACAACAGCCTGGACAACGTCATAGAAATCATCAGCCTGACGGCGCCCATCGTTTACCGCTACCGGGCGGATACGATTATACTGAGCGAGAAAAAACACCGTGTGAAAAACAAGATTGTCGAACCTTCAAAAAACTGAACTGCCTATGAAATAGAAACGTGAAAAACAAAAAGGGGAACGGACTCCCGAAAGAATCCGCCCCACTTAAAAGCACTATTTTACAAGTTCAAAATCATACACATACCGGATGGATTATACGGCAATCATGCAGGATTGCCCGTCTTACCGGCCGTATACGGTTTTGGCTTGCAAAGTTACCGAAATTATCAATATAAAATCAAAAAAACACAACAAAATGAGTAATAACAAACAAATTCTTTTACGGGCGATGCTGTGCACCATCTGGCTGATATTTTCAGGATATACGGTAGCCTCCGCCCAAATCACGCTTTCCTTAAAAAACAAATCCGTAAGGGAAGCGATTCGGAATATTGAGAAAACAAGTGATTACCGCTTCTTCTACAACGACGATTTGCCCGGACTGGATACGAGCATTTCCATACAGGTCGAAGAAGGAACGATCACGGCCGTCATGAACCTGTTGACGCAACAGGCCGACATCGCGTATGCGATAAGGGACAACAATCAGATTGTCCTGTCCGCCGGAACCGTCAGCCTGCAGCAGACCGGCCGGCGAATTACCGGTACGGTAAACGATGAAAACGGTGAACTGATTACCGGTGCAAATGTCGTGGAAAAGGGAACGGTGAACGGTACGGTGACGGACGTGAACGGACATTTCAGTCTGGAAGTCCCGGCCGATGGCGCCGTCCTGCAAGTCTCTTACATCGGATATATTACGCAGGATATCAGCGTTCCGAGCATTTCCGGGGGGGGGGGGGGGTAATTCCCTTATAATCACATTATTAGAAGACGAACGTGCGCTTGAGGAAGTCGTAGTAATCGGCTATGGCACGCAGCGCAAGGGCGAAGTGGCAAGCGCTATCACGAGTGTGAAATCGGAAAACTTTATCAAAGTGCCGTCGCCCGACGCTTCGCAGATGATTCGCGGACAGGTGGCCGGCCTGTCCGTGATTGCGCCCGACGCCAATCCGCTTTCCACGTCGCAAATCATATTGCGCGGTATCACCACCCTGAAAGCCAGCGCCAGCCCGCTGATACTGATTGACGGCATACCCGGCGACCTGATGACCGTTTCGCCGGACGACATCGAACAGATTGACGTGTTGAAAGACGGTTCGGCGGCGGCTATCTACGGCACGCGCGGCACGAACGGCGTCATCATCATTACGACCAAGAACGCCCGGGGCGAAATGCCGACGACGGTCGACGTGAACACATACCTGTCGACACAGAAAATCACGCGCAAACTGCCGTTCATGACCTACGATCAGTATGTCGACAAGGTGCAGCAGGGCAAACCCGGCGCAATAGACAACGGCGGACATGTCGACTGGCTCGACGAAGTGCTCCGCACCCCTCTGACGCAGATATACAACATCAGCCTGCGGGGAGGCAGCAAGACGACGAATTACGTGGCCAGCATCGATTACCGTGCGTTGCAGGGCATCATCAAACGTTCCGACAACCGGATGATTTATCCGCGCATCGAGGTGACGCACCGGATGTTCGACGACATGCTGAAAATCAATGCCAGCCTGAGCGGATACCAGCAGAGCTATTTCGATACCTCGGACGGCAGCGGGTATAATACGAATGTGTACAAGAATGCCATTATGTTCAACCCGACCGACCCCATCAAAGATGAAAACGGCGTATGGACGGAGCGCTCCATCAATGATTATTTCAATCCGCTGGCGCTGCTCTACGAGGTGGACGGCAAGAATGAAGCCACGAACATGCGCATGTTTGCCGATGTGATTTTCACGCCGCTCGCCGGCCTGGACATCAAGTTCCTCACTTCGAGCAACACCTACAACCAGGTGCGCGGATTCTATCAAACCCAGAAACATGTCTCGACCGTGAAGGACGGCCGCAACGGATTCGCTTCCCGCGGCACGAATCATACGGCGGAAAATCTGACGGAGCTGACCGTGCAGTACAGCAAGACGCTGAAAGATCACTCGTTCACCCTGCTGGGCGGATACAGCTGGCTGAAGCGCAACTATCAGTTCTACTGGATGAACAACTTCAACTTCCCGTCGGACGATTATACCTACAACAGTATGGGTCAGGGACAGGCGCTGCAGGACGGACGCGCGGGCATGAGTTCGGTACAGAACGAAAACATGCTGATCGGATATTTCGGACGCCTGAACTACAGCTACAAGGGGAAATACATGCTGGCGGCAAGTATCCGCCACGAAGGCTCGTCGAAGTTCGGCGCCAACCACAAGTGGGGCACGGTCCCCGCCGTTTCGGCCGCATGGAACGTCCGGGGAGAAGGATTCCTCGAAGACGCCGCCCTGCTGAGCACGCTGAAACTGCGCGCCGGATTCGGCATCACCGGCACCGAGCCGAGCAGTCCGTACATGTCGCTCAACACCTTGAGCTTCGGCGACTATGCGTATATGAACGGCGCATGGATCAAATCCATCCGTCCGGCGTCCAATCCCAATCCCGACCTGCGCTGGGAGAAGAAGGAGGAAACCAATATCGGGCTGGATTTCGGGTTCTTCGACGAACGGCTGACCGGCAGCATCGATTACTACAACCGCGACACGAAAGATCTGCTCTGGGACTATACCGTGCCTTCGCCGCCCTATCTCTTCTCGAGCATGACGGCCAATGCCGGATCGATGCGCAACCGCGGCGTCGAAGTCACGCTGCAGGCGATTCCCGTACAGACGAACGAGCTGCAGTGGGTCTCCAGCGCCAATTTCTCGACCAACAAAAACACGCTGCTTTCGCTCTCGAACGACCAGTTCATCTCCATCGGCTACTCCAATCAGGGCGGTACGGGCGAACCGATACAGACGTACACGCACCGTATTCAGGAGGGCGAACCGATCGGCAACTTCTTCGGATTCAAGGCGATTGACGTGGACGAGAACGGATACTGGATCATCGAGGGCGAGGACGGCAATCCCAAGCCGATGGCCGAACAGCAGCCGACGGACAAGAAGATCCTCGGCAACGGCCTGCCCAAGTATTACCTGAACTGGAACAACTCCATTGCGTACCGCAATTTCGACCTGGGCGTCACCATGCGCGGCGCGTTCGGATTTCAGATTCTGAACATGGCCGAGCTGTTCTATGCCGTGCCGATGCAGCTGTCCCGCGGCAATCTCATGCAGAAAGCCTACGAGCCGGTGTTCGGCAAAAGGCCGCTGGCCGACGATCAGGAGCTGCAGTACGTCAGCTACTTCATCGAGGACGGCGACTACTGGAAGATAGACAACGTGACGCTCGGCTACACGTTCGCCTTCAAAAGCCGGTGGATACGCAAAGTGCGCCTCTACGGCGCCGTTTCCAATCTGGCGGTATTCACGGGATACAGCGGCATCGACCCCGAAGTACCCGTATCGGGACTCGCGCCCGGCAACGACGACAAGTGGCGGTATCCGTCCGCACGCACATTTACCCTTGGCGCATCATTCAAATTCTAAAAAACATGCACGATATGAAAACATACAGTAAACTTTTGACTATTCTCCTGCTGACGGCAGGAACAGGCAGCTGCGGCAACGACCTGACCGAGAACGTCTACTCGTCCGTGACCGAGCAAAGCTACAATTACGGGGAAAAGGATTTCGCGCCGATTGTGGCCAGCGTATATCCTCCACTGAGGAACGTTTGCGATCACTGGGGCTATTTCTGTGCGCAGGAAGTGACGGCCGATGCGATCGTCATGCCCCCGAACGCGTCCGGCTGGGACGACGGAGGCGTCTACCGGCGCATGCACTACCAGACGTGGACTTCGGAACAGGACCACGTGAACAACATGTGGTCGTGGTTCTACCGCGGCGCGCTCATTGCCAACAACGTGATTGAGCAGATTGAAAGCGGCACCGTACCGGCGCCCTCGTCCGCCGAAAAGGAACGCGGACTGGCCGAAGTACGCGCCATGCGCGCCTGGTACTACTGGATGATTTGCGACAATTACGGCGATGCGCCGCTGGTCACGTCGCGCACAGGCGACCTTCCCGCGAAGACGCCGAGGCAGGAAATCTACAACTTCATCGTCGCCGAGCTGAATGAAGTGATTCCCGCGCTGAGCGACGAACAGGGCGGCAGCATGTACGGACGGATGAGCCGCTGGGCGGCAAAGGCGCTGCTGGCGAACATCTACCTGAATGCCGGAGTATACGCCGGGCAGGCGCGGTGGGAGGAATGTATCGCACAGTGCGACGACATCATCAACAGCGGCCGGTGCGCCCTGTCGCCCGACTTCCGGGATCCCTTCCGCGCCACAGGCGTCGAGAACTCGAAAGAAGTGCTGTTCACCGTGCCTTTCGACAAGAACCTGGCCGGCGGAAACAGCCTCCACATGTTTTCGTGGCACGGCGAGCTGAAAAACAAGTTCCAGACCGAGGCCACGCCCTGGGGAAGCGGCTGCGCGATGGGCGTAAGTCAGTTCATCGACACCTATGAAGTGGGCGATTCGCGCCTCGAAGACAGCTGGCTGCTCGGCGAACAGCTCGCGGCCGACGGCTCGCCGCTCTTCGGCGTCTACGACCAGAAGGGCGAACCGCTCGTGCTCGTCAAAGACCTGCCGAGCGCCAGCTTCACGAAGGAAACGGAGGGCTACCGGATGAACAAGTTCGAGGTAGAGCCGGGAAGCACGAGCGGGTCGACCACCGACGTCCCCCTGTTCCGCTACGCGCAGGTGCTGATGATGAAAGCCGAATGTCTGCTCCGGCTCGGCCGTCCGGGCGCCGGCGACCTGGTCACGCAGGTGCGTCAGCGCGCCTTCAGGGACGACCCGTCCAAAGCCGCCGTCACCGACGAACAGTTGCAGGCCAACTCGTCCTACAGCTACGGATACGTGGAAAACTATGCCGTCGTCGACCCCGGCGACCGCTCGCCCGTACAGTTCGGCCGGATGTACGACGAACTCGGATGGGAATTTGCCTGGGAGATGTACCGCCGCCGCGACGCCATCCGCTTCGGCGTCTACACGACGAAGAGCTGGCTCTCGCACCGTCCGCAGGGCGACTACCGCGCGGTGTTCCCGATTCCGGAACAGGTCATCACCTCCAACCCGAATCTCGAACAGAACCCGAACTATGGACGTAATCAGTGATTAGTGAATTAGTGATCAGTGATTTCCGGTGATGTATATGTCCCGTGCCGTCAGGTACGGAATGTCGGTAGAAACATTTCCGGTGATGTATATGTCCCGTGCCGTCAGGTACGGAATGTCGGTAGAAACATTTCCGGTGATGTATATGCTCCCGTGCCGTCAGGTACGGAATGTCGGTAGAAAACGCCGGATACCGGTCAAACCCCGTGCCGTCAGGTACGGAATGTGATGATTGTCACATGGCGTACCTGACGGCACGCGGGAAATTGGTTGCGGACGGTTTTTCTACCAACATTCTGTCCCGTACGGGACAGAGAAAACATTACGTCATTGCGAGGAACGAAGCAATCCAGGCGCAGGCGATGACC
>JAIRYY010000147.1 GCA_031267485.1 Tannerella sp. | reverse complement strand
TTGAACGTTGAACTCCGTACCCAGTACCCTGACGTCAAGAGCATCCGTATGAACGGTGAACGGACTTTTTTTATCAGGCGCCACCTCAAAAAATGCTTCACCCGAAATGGTTACTTCGCGTTTCTTCTCTGTAAAAGCAGCTGGATATGACAGTATTGTTCCCGCATTTAAACGGACTTTGGTGCCATCCGAAAGGACGATGGACGACTGCATTCCCAGTGGACTCTTTATTTCAACAATAGCCCGGTTTGTCTGCCGGTAACCGTGCCGGTATGAAAAATAGCTCGATATGACCAGCAGCATGGCAACGGTTGCCGCAATCGAAGCGGCCTGTAACCGGAATGTCCGCCGCCGGGCGGCCATGATACGGCGTTGAAGTTCCATCCGAATATCATCTTTCATCGCCTCACCCATGGCAACTGCCTGTGGCGACACCCTTATCCGCCGAATCATTTCAGCGAACGGACGGCTTGTTGCGGGGGTCTCCGTTTCACTTAATAATTCATCAAGCCATTTATCCGGCGCTTCGTCCGTATTTTTTCTGTCTGTCGCCATCTGTATCTTTTTTTTTATAAGGAGTACAGATGCCTGGATTTCGTTTAAAACAAACTGCATTTTTAACATATACGCATCGAATATTGACAAATAATGACTTTTAACCGATGCCTCCAAAGGTGGGAGAGCCCTGGTTTTTATTAATCAGGGAAATGAGGTTTCAGCGCCGTGATGATTTTTTCGATGGCTATTTTCAATTGGACGCGAACCGTGCTTTCCTGAATGGAGAGTATCTCTGCTATTTGTTTAGGTTTCAAACCATCTTCGCGTGACAAAAGAAAAATAACGCGGCATTTATCAGGCAATTGATTGACTGCCCGGGTCAACAGGCTTTCCATTTCGGCCGTAATCATCTGTTCTTCCGCCGAAGCCTCCTGATACGTTTCCAGCCGGAGCGGCACTTCATCCAGCGAAACTGTATTCATGTTTTTCCGTTGCATCTGAAAGCGTCGGGACTCATTGCGTGTCGATACATAAAGATAGGTTTCAATGCTTGCAACATCTTTCATTTTCTTCCGGGATTGCCAGACTGACAGGAAGACATTCGTGACGACTTCACGGCAGGCGTCTTCCTCTTTCAGAAAATAGAAAGCAAAGCGGAATACCCGGCCGTAATACAAATTGTAAAACCGGCTGAATGCGTCCTGCCGGCTATCGGCAATCATCTCTAACAGTAATTTTGTTTCTATCTCCATTCCGTATATCTGTTGGGGGACAAACAATAACAATATTCATCAAAAAGCATATTCCTTTTTCCTTTTCTATGGTTTTGAAGCGCAAAAATACAATTTTTTCAGCCTGCAAATTGCAAATGTTGAATTATTTAAAAATAAAGGTTACTTTTGCGGTGTTTTTTTTTAGATAAATTCTATGGAAAGAGTATTGGTTACCGGCGGCGCCGGTTTTATCGGGTCGCATCTGTGCGACAGGCTTATTAAAGAGGGTTGTGACGTGATATGCATTGACAATTACTTCACGGGCAGCAAAAACAATGTGCGGCACCTGCTCGGCAACGACCGGTTCGAACTGGTGCGCCACGATGTGACGACGCCTTATTATGCCGAAGTGGACCGGATTTTCAATCTTGCCTGTCCCGCTTCGCCCGTATATTATCAGTACAACCCGATCAAGACCCTCAAAACGTCTATCTATGGGATGCTGAACATGCTCGGACTGGCGAAGCGCGTGAAAGCCAAAATACTGCACGCCTCGACAAGTGAAGTGTATGGAGACCCGGCCATTCACCCGCAGGTCGAATCGTACTGGGGGAATGTCAATCCGACAGGCATCCGGTCGTGTTACGACGAGGGCAAGCGCGCGGCCGAAACGCTTTGCATGGATTATTACCGCCAGCATCACATCCGGGTGAAGATTATCCGTATTTTCAACACTTACGGGCCGCGGATGGACAGGAACGACGGACGCGTGGTTTCCAACTTTATCGTCCAGGCGCTGACGGGGAAGGACCTGACGATTTACGGCGACGGTTCGCAGACGCGCAGTTTCCAGTTCATCGACGACCTTGTGGAGGGGATGATACGCATGATGAACACGGACGACGGCTTCACGGGGCCTGTCAACATCGGCAATCCAGGGGAGTTCTCCATGCTCGAGCTTGCCGGCGAGGTCATCCGGCTGACCGGCTCCCGTTCCAGAATCGTCTTCGAGCCGCTGCCGCAGGACGACCCGAAACAGCGCAAGCCGGATATTTCACTTGCCTTCGGGAAACTGGACGGCTGGAAGCCGGAGGTGAAACTGGAGGAGGGGCTGAAAAGGACTATCGCTTATTTCGACGAACTGCTCACCGGAAAGGAACGTAAATAATCCGTGGACATACAGGAAATAACATCCGCATATCAATCCCATCCGCACGTAAAGGCGGTAATCCGGCTGCTGCAGGAGGGCGTCGCGCGCGACATCCTGCTGCAGGGGCTTAACGGCTCGGCCGGAGCTGTCGTGGCCGCCTCCGTTTTCGGGAAAAGAGGCGGCGTCCTTTTGTGCCTGCTGAACGACCCGGAAGACGCCGGATATTTTTACAACGACCTGGTTCAACTGACGGACGGGAAAGACGTTTGCTTCTTCCCCTCCGCATACCACCGCCATATCAAGTACGGGCATACCGACCCGGCCAACGAGATTCTGCGCACCGGGACGCTCACCCTGCTGCAGGACGAAAACCCGTCGTGCATCATCGTTTCCTGCCCCGATGCCGTTGCCGAAAAGGTCCTGTCGCGAAAAGCGCTGCGGGAAAACACGCTGGCGATTCATGCCGGCGAGCGGGTAGACCCGGTGTTCGTCTCCGACGTGCTCGACAGTTACGGGTTTGAACAGACGGACTACGTCTACGACCCCGGACAGTATGCCATACGCGGCAGTATCGTCGACGTCTTTTCGTTCTCGAACGAATATCCGTACCGCATCGACTTTTTCGGGAACGAGGTGGAGACCATCCGCACGTTCGACGTCGGGACGCAGCTTTCGAGGGACAACCTGAAGGAAATCCGCATCATACCGGAGACCGGCAGGCCGGAGAGCGCGGCGGATACTCCGCTGTTCGACCTGCTGCCCGAAAACACCCTGCTGATATCCCGGGATATCGAATGGAGCCGGGAGCGCATCGGCGCTTTATGGAACGAAACGCCGGTGAACCGCGACGAGGATGGATTTGCCGATGCGGAGGCGATGCGGAGGAAACTGATTGCCCCGGAGACTTTCGCCGCATCGGCCGGCCGTTTCCGCAAAATCCATTTCACGGCCAGTAAACAGCACGCGGATGCCACCGTACAGTTCGACACTTCGCCGCAACCGCCCTACCACAAGAACTTCGACCTGGTAGGCGAGTCTTTCGGGAAATATCTTTCCGACGGCTATGCGATTTATCTGCTGACCGACAGCTCGCGGCAGGCGGAACGCATGCGCGACATTTTCAGCGACCGGGGCGACCGGATTGCCTTTACGGCCGTAAACCACACGCTGCACGACGGCTTCGCGGACAACACGCTGAAGATTTGCCTCTTTACCGACCACCAGATTTTCGGACGCTTCCACAAGTACAACCTGAAGAGCGACCGGGCCGGAAGCGGTAAAATAACCCTGTCGCTCAAGGAGCTTAGCCAGTTCTCGACGGGCGACTACATCGTGCACACGGATCATGGCATCGGGCAGTTCGGCGGGCTTGTCCGCATGGACGCGGGCGGGAAGCTGCAGGAAGCCGTAAAGCTGACATACAAAAACAGCGACGCCATTTTCGTCAGCATCCACTCGCTGCACAAACTGTCCAAATACAAGGGCAGGGACGGCGAGCCTCCCGTCCTGAGCCGCCTTGGAACCGGCGCGTGGGAAAAGATGAAGGAGCGCACGAAAAAGAAAGTAAAGGATATCGCCCGCGACCTGATAAAACTTTACGCGCAGCGGAAAAACGAAAAGGGCTTTGCCTTCAGTCCCGACAGTTATCTGCAGGACGAGCTGGAGGCCAGTTTTATTTACGAGGATACGCCCGACCAGCTGAAGGCGACGGCGGACGTGAAGGCCGACATGGAAAACGTCCGTCCGATGGATCGCCTCATCTGCGGCGACGTCGGCTTCGGGAAGACGGAGATAGCCATTCGCGCGGCATTCAAGGCCGTGGCGGACAGCAGGCAGGTGGCCGTGCTCGTGCCGACCACCGTACTCGCCTTTCAGCATTACCGCACGTTCCGGGAGCGGCTGAAGGACTTCCCCTGCAGGATTGATTACGTGAGCCGCGCCCGCACCGGCGCGGAAATAAGGAAGACGCTGGAGCAGCTCCTGCGCGGCGAGACGGACATCCTCATCGGGACGCACCGCCTGGTGAGCAGCGACGTCCGCTTCAAAGACCTGGGGCTGCTCATCATCGACGAGGAACAGAAATTCGGCGTTTCCGTAAAGGAAAAACTCCGCCGGATGAAAACAAACGTGGACACGCTCACGATGACGGCGACGCCCATTCCGCGGACGCTCCAGTTTTCGCTCATGGGCGCGCGCGACCTGAGCAACATACACACGCCGCCGCCGAACCGCTATCCGATACAGACGGAGACGGAGCGGTTCAACGCCGACATTATCCGCGAGGCCATTGAGTTTGAAATGAGCCGCAACGGGCAGGTGTTTTTCATCAACAACCGGATACGGAACATTTACGACATCGAGGCGCTCATACGCCGCGAGGTTCCCGGCGCGCGCGTCGCGGTCGGTCACGGACAGATGGAACCCGAAACGCTGGAAAGAATCATCCTCGACTTCGTCAATTACGAATACGACGTGCTCGTGTCGACCACCATCGTCGAAAACGGCATTGACGTGCCGAACGCAAACACGATTATCATAAACAATGCGCACACGTTCGGACTCTCGGAACTGCACCAGCTGCGCGGTCGGGTGGGGCGTACCAACCGCAAGGCGTTCTGCTATCTGCTTTCCCCTCCGCTTTCCACCATCACGCCCGAAGCGCGCCGCCGCCTGCAGGCTATCGGGACTTTCGCCGAACTGGGCAGCGGCATGTACATCGCGCTGCAGGACCTCGACATCCGCGGAGCGGGCAACATGCTTGGCGCCGAACAGAGCGGATTTATCGCCGACCTCGGCTATGAAACCTATCAGAAGATTCTCGAAGAAGCCGTGGACGAACTGAAAACCGACGAGTTCGCCGATTTGTACGCTTCCGGCGGAACGGACGGCGGGGAGGCGGAACGCGAGTTTGTCAGGGAAACATTTATCGAAAGCGACCTCGAACTGCTCTTCCCGCCGGCGTACATACCCGGCGATTCCGAAAGAATCGGCATCTACCGCGAACTGGATTCCATCGAGGACGGCGACCGCCTTGACGGATTCGTCGCCCGCCTGAAAGACCGCTTCGGAGACATCCCGGCCGAGGGCGTGGAACTCATCCGCGTCGTAACGCTGCGTCGCCTGGGACGGCAGCTGGGATTCGACAAAATCATACTGAAAAAGGGCATGATGAGCCTCCACCTCGTCAAAAACGACGAAAGCCCCTATTACCGGAGCCGCGCTTTCGGCAAACTGCTTTCTTTCATACAGAAGCATCCCCGCATCTGCAACCTGCGCGACCAGCCCGGCCGTCGCAGTCTCACCGTCAAAGACGTCCCGGATGTGCGGACGGCATGCCGTTTCCTGACGGAAATGTCCGGTGAAGGATGAAAAGCGGCGCCGGGACGCGGGATTGCAGAGACGCGATTAATCGCGTCTCTACGGTAAACAGGGCGTTATATTTGCATCCGTGCCGTTTTGCCGGATACCGGTCGGGACGGGACGGGGCGGGCGCCGTAGAGACGTAGCGCGCTACGTCTCTGCCGACACAGGTATAAAATTATGAACCGGATATATCCGGCCGAAAGGGTCGTAACCGGATATATCCACAGAAAAAGTTGCAAATGGATTTTCACAGATGGATTGAAACGATTAGTTCGTGGGTTTGGGGATGGCCCTTTATCATCCTTTGTCTGGCGACGGGATTATATTTCTCCGTCCGGACCCGTTTTTTTCAGGTACGCTATATCGGGCGGATGATGAAGCTGCTCTTTCGCGGGAAAGCGTCCGGCTCCGGCATATCGTCCTTTCAGGCCTTTATGCTGGCGCTGTCGGGCAGGGTGGGGACGGGCAATATCGCCGGGGTAGCCACGGCAATTGCGCTGGGCGGCCCCGGAGCCGTCTTCTGGATGTGGATGATTGCCTTCCTGGGGGCCAGTTCGGCATATGTCGAGGCGACCCTGGGGCAGATATACAAGGAAAAAATAGACGGAATCTACCGCGGCGGCCCGGCTTATTATATCCTCCGTGGACTGGGCAGCCGGTGGTATGCGGTGGCCTTCGCCGCCGTCACGATTCTGGCGCTGGGGATGCTGATGCCCGGCGTTCAGGCGAATGCCATAAGCGATGCGTTCCGGACGGCCTTTTCCCTGGACGAGCGGATATCCGCGGGAATCGTCGTCTTTTTGCTGTCGCTGATTATTTTCGGCGGCGTGAGGCGGATTGCCCGGGTGGCGGAGATTGTGACGCCGTTCATGGCCATCGGTTACGTCATTGTTGCGGCTGTCATACTGGCCATCAACTGTCAGCAGATACCGGCCATGTTCATGCTGATTGTGAAAAGCGCGTTCGGGATACATCCGGCATTAAGCGGGGTTGTGGGCGCAGCCGTGTCGATGGGCGTGAAACGGGGGATATTCTCCAACGAGGCAGGGCAGGGGACAGCTCCCCACGCGGCCGCTGCCGCCGAAGTGCCTCATCCCTCCGACCAGGGATTTGTTCAGGCATTTTCCGTATATGTCGACACCCTGCTGGTCTGTTCGGCCACGGCATTCATGATTTTAATCACCGGGATGTACAAAGTCTACGATTCCGCTGCCGCCGCGCACGTCATCATGGACGGGGCTGGCCTGCCTGCGGCCATGAACGAATACGGGCCCGTATATACCCAAATGGCCGTAGACCTGCACATACCGGGCTTCGGCTCCGGGTTTGTCGCACTGGCGCTGTTCTTTTTTGCGTTTACCACCATTATGAGCTATTATTTCCAGGCCGAAACAAACGTCTACTTTTTATTTCGCGGGAAAAGAACCAGCCTCTGCGCCATCAACATACTCCGGATATGGATGCTTGTCGTCACCTATTTTACGGCGATTAACGAGATGACCCTGGCCTGGAATATGGCCGACATCGGCGTCGGGCTGATGGCCTGGTTCAATCTCATAGCCATACTGCTCCTGCAGTCGGTTGCCCTCCGGACGTTCCGCGACTACGAATCACAGCTGAAAGCCGGAATCCGCCAGCCGACGTTCAACCCCGCGGCGCTGAACATCAAAAACGCAAAGGAATGGGAAGCGGCCGCCCCGGGTCATTTTCTCCACCGTCAGGGGTAGATCCCGCGGGATCCGGGTCATTTTCTCAGGCGGAAGGGGAAGATCCCGCGGGATCAGGGTCATTTTCTCTGGCGGAAGGGGTAGATCCCGC
>JAIRYY010000137.1 GCA_031267485.1 Tannerella sp. | reverse complement strand
TATTGGTTGTTTTATTGCAAAAGAGTATTATATTTGTGTGATTATTACTCTTAAAAAACAAAAACATTATGGTACTACTGAATACGGAATATGCCGGATTGACGTTAAGAAATCCTCTGATTGTCGGGAGTTCCGGCCTTACGGACAGCGCGGGGAAAAACAGGGAACTGGAAGAGGCCGGCGCGGGAGCCGTTGTCCTGAAATCTCTGTTCGAGGAACAGATTGAGAGGCAGGGCGACATCCTGCTGCAGCCGTCGGATTCTCCCGAAGCGGCCGATTACATAAGGAATTACGTGAAAGCTAATCAGGTAGAGGAATATCTGTCGCTGATACGGGCGACAAAGGCCGTCTGCACGATTCCCGTCATTGCAAGCATCAACTGTTACAGGGCAGATGCATGGACGGAATTTGCGAAACAGATTGAAGATGCCGGGGCCGACGCGCTCGAACTGAACGTGTTTTATCTGTGTACCGACACGAACACCTCCGCAAACGAGATGTACGACCTCTACATCTCCATCCTGGAAAAGGTCAGGGAACGCGTCGCCATCCCCATTATCATGAAGACGGGAAAGGGCTTCAGCAACATACCGGGATTAGTCAGCCGGCTCAAACTGCATGGCGCCCGGGGCGTGGTTCTGTTCAACCGGTATTACCAGCCGGATATCGACGTGAAAAGGATGCGGATTACCTCCGGACGGATATTCAGCGCGCCGTCCGAACTTGGCGATACGCTGCGCTGGACGGCGCTCGTTTCCGGCATCGTCCCGGGCATCTCCATCTCCTCGTCGTGCGGCGTGCACGACTGGACGGACGCGGTAAAGTGCCTGCTGGCCGGCGCCACGACCGTTCAGCTGTGCAGCACAATCTATAAAAACGGCCGGGGGGTAATCGCGAAAATCCTGGAGGGAATGGAAAAGTGGATGGACGAAACCCGGTACGTTGCCGTCTCCGAATTTCGGGGAAAGCTAAGTTTCTCCCGTGCGGAAAATCCGTCCATGTATGAGCGTTCGCAGTTCATGAAATATTTTTCCGGCAAGAACAGCGATAACGTTATTTTCAGATAATGCCTAAGGTTTCCGTCCGGTCCATGATGCGAAACAGTTCATCGACGGTTTCCGCGCGAAGCATGGCCACGCGCGTCGGTTTGAAATCGGGTATGCCCTTGAACAGGGGCGTCACGGCCAGGTGGCGGCGTATGTGCAGTATGCCCCGCCTTTCGTCCAGGCGTTCGACGCTCTGCAGCGTCTGTTTTTTCAGGATGTCCAGATAGCGGGAGAAAGGTTCGGCGGGCAATGGGGTGCCGGTCTGAAGAAAATGTTTTATTTCGCGGAAAATCCAGGGTCTGCCGATGCTGCCCCGTCCAATCATCACGCCGTCGACGCCGTAGCGGTCGAAACATTCGCGGCAGCGTTCGGGCGACGTGATGTCCCCGTTCCCTATAATCGGGATGGTCATCCGCGGATTGTTCTTCACCTCGCCGATAAGCGTCCAGTCGGCTTCCCCCGCATACATCTGCGACCGCGTGCGGCCATGTATGGACAGCGCGGCTATACCGCAGTCCTGCAGCTGTTCGGCGAGGGTGGTGATGACAAGGCTGTCGCAATCCCAGCCGAGGCGGGTTTTCACCGTCACCGGCGTTTTGACGGCTTTCACCACTTCACGCGTGATTTCGAGCATCAGGGGGATGTTGCGCAGCATGCCGGCTCCGGCGCCTTTAGCGGCAATCTTTTTCACCGGGCAGCCGAAATTCAGGTCGATGACGTCCGGACGGGCTTCCCCGCAGATGATGGCCGCTTCCGTCATCGACGCCACGTCCCTGCCGTAAATCTGAATGGCCACGGGGCGTTCATCGTCCGCCACGGTCAGTTTCTCCCTTGTTTTGCTTATGTGCCTGACGAGCGCGTCGCTGGATACAAATTCGGTGTACACCATGTCGGCCCCGAACTGTTTGCACAGCAGCCGGAAAGAAATATCCGTAACATCCTCCATCGGCGCCAGCAGTACGGGATACCGGCCCAAATCAATCGCGCCTGTTTTCACTGTCTCCAAACATTCCCAGCGATTCGCAGTATTCCAGTTCTCCCTGTACGATGAGCGGGATGTCATCCGCATCATATTCCCCGATGCCGTCGGACAGAATATTCTTTATGACATAAGCAATCAGCTCGTCCTCGTTTATTTCAACCTCCTCATCGTCATCCCCCTCATCGTCATCTTCGACAAACCCTTTGGAGTCATAGAAGTCATAAATCAAGTCAATGACGTAATTTATGTCGTCGTCACTGTATTTACCTCTCAATTCTTCGGGCAGGTAATTTTTTATGAATTTCACCGCCTCGTCATCGTCATACAAAAAATCCCGGTCTTCACTCATATCCTTATCTATTTTAATAAAAAAACGGCGCAAGATATACATAATTGAATAATCCCGCAAGCGCTTCCATGTTAAAATTCTCAATTCTCCATTCTCAATTCTCCATTTTCAACTGAGACTGTGACCGGACGGCTGCTGCTGATGCCCGCACCCAGTATCCGTTTCGACAGTTCGTTGAGGACGAGGTTCTGGATGACGCGCTTCACGGGGCGCGCGCCGAACTGCGGGTCATAGCCCCTGTTGGCAAGATAGTCCAATGCGGCGTCGGTAAAATTCAGCGTGATACCGTTCTTCTCCAGCATCCGTTGCGTGTTGGCAAGCTGCATGCCCACTATCAGGCGAATCTCCTCGCCGCTGAGCGGGGTGAACATGATAATCTCGTCGATACGGTTCAGGAACTCCGGACGGATGGTCTTTTTCATCAGGTCGAGAACCTCCCTTTTCGTTTCCTCCATGACCCGGTCGCGGTTTTCGGACGTCATCTTTTCGAAGTTTTCGCGTATGAGCGACGAACCCATGTTGCTCGTCATGATGATAATCGTATTCTTGAAGTTGACCGTGCGTCCCTTGTTGTCGGTCAGGCGGCCGTCGTCCAGCACCTGCA
Source organism: Tannerella sp. (assembly GCA_031267485.1). Classification (GTDB taxonomy): domain Bacteria; phylum Bacteroidota; class Bacteroidia; order Bacteroidales; family Tannerellaceae; genus Tannerella. Next base: position 3,594 of record JAIRYY010000137.1, on the reverse strand, counting down.
GCAGGATGTTAAACACGTCGGGATGCGCCTTTTCTATCTCGTCAAAAAGGACGACCGAGTACGGCTTGCGCCGTATGGCTTCGGTCAGCTGGCCGCCTTCCTCGTAGCCCACATATCCCGGAGGCGCGCCGACGAGGCGGCTGGCGCTGAACTTCTCCTGGTATTCGCTCATGTCGATGCGCGTCATCATGTTTTCGTCATCAAAAAGATACTCGGCCAGCGCTTTTGCCAGCTCCGTCTTGCCGACCCCGGTCGTTCCGAGGAAGATGAACGAGCCAATCGGGCGTTTCGGGTCCTGCAAACCGGCGCGGCTGCGGCGCACGGCGTCGGCAATCGCCGTTATCGCTTCGTCCTGCCCGACGACGCGCCGGTGAAGCTCGTCTTCGAGGTGCAGCAGCTTGTCGCGCTCGCTCTGCATCATCCTGTTTACCGGTATCCCCGTCCAGCGCGACACGACGTCGGCGATGTCCTCGCTGTCAACCTCCTCCTTTATCATCGCGTCACCGCCCTGCATCTCGTGCAGCCGCCCCTGTATCTCCTCTATCTGCCCTTCCTTTTCCTTCAGTTTGCCATAGCGAATCTCCGCCACTTTGCCGTAATCGCCCTCGCGTTCGGCCCTGTCGGCTTCGAACCGGAGGTTTTCGATATCGATTTTGTTCTGCTGAATTTTATTAATCAACTCCTTTTCGCTTTGCCATTTCGCTTTCTGCGTCTTCTCCTCCTCTTTCAGGTTGGCAATCTCCGCGCCGAGCAAATCCAGTTTCTCCCTGTCCTTTTCGCGTTTGATAGCCTCGCGCTCGATTTCAAGCTGCGCGATACGGCGCGACACCTCGTCGAGCGTTTCCGGCACGGAATCGGCCTGCATGCGGAGCCGCGCCGCCGCTTCGTCCATCAGGTCGATTGCCTTGTCGGGCAGGAAACGGTCGGTGATATAGCGCGTCGACAGCTGTACGGCGGCAATCAGCGCGTCGTCCTTGATACGAATCTTGTGATGATTCTCGTATTTCTCCTTCAGTCCGCGGAGGATGGAAATGGTGTCCGCCTCGTCCGGCTCGTCGACCGTAACCATCTGGAAACGGCGTTCCAGCGCCTTGTCCTTTTCAAAATACTTCTGATATTCGTCCAGCGTGGTCGCCCCTATCGCGCGCAGTTCGCCGCGCGCCAGCGCCGGTTTCAGTATGTTCGCCGCATCCATGGCGCCCTCGCTTTTGCCCGCTCCGACGAGGGTGTGTATCTCGTCGATGAAAAGGATGATTTCGCCGTCGGACTTGACGACCTCGTTCACGACCGCTTTCAGCCGCTCTTCAAATTCACCCTTGTACTTCGCCCCGGCAATCAGCGCCCCCATGTCGAGCGAAAAAACCTGCTTGCTTTTGAGGTTTTCGGGCACGTCGCCGCGGATGATACGGTGCGCCAGCCCTTCGGCAATGGCCGTCTTTCCGACGCCCGGTTCGCCGATGAGGATTGGGTTGTTTTTCGTGCGGCGGCTCAGTATTTGCAGCACGCGGCGTATCTCGTCGTCGCGACCGATCACCGGATCCAGCTTGCCGGAGCGGGCGCGTTCGTTCAGGTTGACGGCATATTTGCCGAGAGAGCCGTAAGTATCTTCGGCCGACTGACTTGTCACCCTGTCGCCCTGGCGCAGTTCGTCGATTGCCGCACACAGGTCTTTCTCCGTCATGCCGGCGTCCTTCAGCATTTGCGAAGCGTCGCTTTTCACGGCAAGCAAAGCCAGCATGACATGCTCAAGCGAAACATACCGGTCGCCCGACTTGCTGCTGTAATCGACCGCTTTCTGAAGCACGGCGTTCGCCTCGCCGCTAAGGTAAGATTCGCCGCCCGAAACTTTGGGCAGGGAAGCGATTTTCCGGTCGACAAGCTGATTCAATCCCTGCTGATTGACGCCAAGTTTCCGGGTCAGAAACTGCACAATACTCTCTCCTGCCATAATGACGCCCTTAAGCAGGTGTACGGCTTCGATTGACTGGCCGCCGTTCTGCCGGACAAGATCAACCGCCTGCTGCACGGCTTCCTGTGATTTGATTGTAAAATTATTAAAATTCATATATTTATCTCCTTCTTTTTTTAATCTCTGTTTGTTATTTCCGCCAATAGAACGTCAAAATGGATGCCAAAGAATATTGCTGACATTTTGACGCGTTTTTCAAAGGAGGCAATCATCCAAAGTCCCCAAAAAACATTATCTTTGCACATGCGAAAAATCATCCACATCGACATGGACGCGTTTTATGCTTCGGTGGAGCAGCGCGACAACAGGGAACTGCGGGGCAAACCGGTAGCCGTCGGTTATTCGGAGGCCCGCGGCGTCGTTGCCACCGCCAGCTACGAGGCGCGCAAGTACGGCATCCGTTCCGCGATGCCTTCGCTGACGGCCAAAAGCAAATGTCCGTCCCTCATCTTCGTCTCCCCCCGGTTTGATGTTTACCACGATGTTTCCAGTCAGATAAGGGATATTTTTTACGATTACACGAATCTCGTGGAACCCCTGTCGCTGGATGAAGCGTTCCTGGATGTGACGGAAAACCGCAAAAACAATCCGTCCGCCACGCTGATAGCCCGCGAAATCAAGCGCAGAATCTACGAGACAACCGGACTGAGGGCGTCCGCAGGCGTTTCCGTAAATAAATTCCTGGCCAAGATAGCCTCCGACTACAAAAAACCCGACGGTCTTTTTGTCATCCTGCCCGAAGAGGCCGAACGGTTTGTGGAAGGCCTGAAGATCGAACAGTTTTTCGGCGTCGGCAAAGTCACCGCACGGAAAATGCACGAAAACGGCATTTATACCGGATTAGACCTTAAACGCCGTTCCGAACGGGAACTCACGCTTTTGTTCGGCAAGGCCGGGAGGAGTTTTTACATGAACGCCCGGGGGATTGACGACCGGGAAGTGCAGGCGGAACGGGTCATAAAATCAATAAGCAACGAAACGACTTTCCTGCAGGACAAGGACAGTATGACGCTGCTGCTTGTTGAGTTATACCATCTTGCCGGGGAAGTCATGGAACGCGTCGAAAAGGAAAATTTCTACGGCCGGACGGTGACGGTCAAGGTGAAATACGCCGACTTCAAAATCATCACCCGAAGCCGGACGCTCCCGCACCGGATATCCGGTTTTGACATGTTCTGGAATACCGCGCGCGAAATAATGAAACAGGTCGACCTGTCCGCGCGGCCGGTGAGACTGCTGGGCGTCGGCGTCAGCAACGCCGCCGATGAGCCGGAACGGAAATTTACGCAGCTGGAACTTGATTTGTTTTAAGGATTCGTCTAAAAATAAATGATACATTTGCCGAATACATGACGGTCTCGAAAGTCGTGTATCTTCGTCATTTGCGAGGGCGCAGCCCGAAGCAATCCAGGCACAGGCGGCGAACCGGATTGCTTCACTGAGTTCGCTGGTGACGGGGAAAATACAATGCGCAAAAATATCCCGTGAGAAGTATATACTTCACGCGGGATATTTTTGTGCATTGTATTTCTCCCGTCATTCCTGTGTTGCGAGTTCATTGAATTTTTATCCGGAGCCATCCATCATTGTGACAGTAAACTCGCACCCGTTCCGGGGAGCCGTCC
>JAIRYY010000080.1 GCA_031267485.1 Tannerella sp. | reverse complement strand
TGTTCGTTATGAATTTATTTTGCATTACTCTCAACTTGCACTATCTTTGCACTCCGAAAACAAAGCTTATGATTATGGCAGAGAATACAATTCAGGAAGGCGGCAACAGGAAAAGTTTGAATTTCATTGAGCAAAAAGTTGAAAACGATTTGGCGGAAGGCCTTAACGGCGGACGTGTCCGTACCCGTTTCCCGCCGGAACCGAACGGATACCTCCATATCGGACACGCCAAGGCGATATGCCTGGACTTTGGTATTGCGAAGCGGTACGGCGGTATATGCAACCTGCGGTTCGACGATACGAATCCGACCCGGGAAGACGTCGAATACGTGGATGCGATACAGGAAGACATCCGGTGGCTGGGTTTTCAGTGGGCGAATGTCTATTACGCCTCCGACTATTTCCGGCAGCTGTTTGATTTTGCCGTGCGGCTCATCAGGGCGGGCAGGGCTTATGTCGACGAACAGAGCGCCGAACGGATTGCCGCACAGAAAGGCACGCCCACGCAACCGGGCGAGAACAGCCCTTTCCGCGACAGGCCTGCCGAAGAAAGCCTTGATTTGTTTCTTCGCATGAACGGAGGCGAGTTTGAGGAGGGCGCCATGACTCTCCGGGCGAAGATAGATATGGCTTCGTCGAACATGCACTTCCGCGATCCGATTATTTACCGGATTATCAAGCATCCGCATCACCGTACGGGTACGGCGTGGAAAGTTTATCCGATGTATGATTTCGCACACGGGCAGAGCGATTATTTCGAGGGGGTCACACATTCCCTGTGCACGCTCGAATTTGAGGTGCACCGCCCGCTGTACGATTATTTCATTGATTTGCTGGTGGAGGAAGTGAATAAATCCGGCGACGGATTCGAGCGGAACAGGGTTTACGACAATTACCGTCCCGAACAGACGGAGTTCAACCGCCTGAACCTGACATACACCCTGATGAGCAAACGCAAGCTGCTGCAGCTCGTCAGGGAAAAGGCGGTGAGCGGATGGGACGATCCGCGCATGCCGACCCTGTGCGGATACCGCAGGCGCGGATTTACGCCCGCATCAATCCGCAACTTCATTAATATGATCGGGTATACAAAATACGACGGCATCATTGATATTGCACAGCTTGAACATGCGGTCAGGGAAGACCTCAACGCGACGGCCAAAAGGGTTGCCGCCGTCATAAACCCGGTGAAACTGATTCTGACGAACTATCCCGAAGACAAGGTCGAGATGTTCGATTCGGTGAACAACCCGGAAGACCCGTCGGCCGGCGTTCACAAAATAGCTTTCTCGCGTGAACTGTACATCGAAGCGGAAGATTTCATGGAAGATGCTCCGAAAAAATATTTCCGCCTCACACCCGGACAGGAAGTGCGGCTGCGCTGCGCTTATATAATAAAATGTACGGGATGCGTGAAAAACGAAGCGGGCGAAGTGACGGAAGTCTATGCCGAATACGACCCCCTGACGAAAAGCGGCCTGCCGGAAAGCAACCGGAAAGTGAAAGGCACGATACACTGGGTGTCGGTAAAACATGCTATCCCGGCGGAGGTTCGCCTGTACGACCGCCTTTTCCTGGCCGAAAATCCGGCGGAGGAAAAAGACAGGGATTTCAGTGAGCTGCTGAATCCCGATTCGCTGAAAACGCTTGCCAACTGCTTCGTCGAGGAGGAACTTAAAGACGCCAAAGCCTACGACCATTTCCAGTTTCAGCGCATAGGTTATTTTAATGTGGACCCGGACAGCGCCGGCGGGAAACTCGTTTTCAACCGTACGGTTCCGCTGAAGGATACCTGGAATAAAGTGAAGGATAAATAAGTTTGATTGACGATAAAAATGGAAAATATCGCATTTTTACTGGAACGGTTCCTCGAATCACAGAAAAACAATACGGCAGCATATTTTGATGTGGACGAAATCATATCGCTCATCGACTATTTTCTGGATAAGGATGATATGTCGAACCTGAAGACAGTCGTTGAGCTTGGGCACGATCTGCATCCCGATGACGTCAGCTTCAGGATCTCCCTGTGCCGGACGCTCATGGCGATAGAAGATTTCGGTTCGGCGCTGAAACTGATGGATTATATCGGGGACGCGCAGAACGAAAGCGTCGACCTGATGCGGATCGAATGTTACTGTGAGCTGGGCAGGTGCGACGAGGCGCTCGATCTGATTGACGAACTGACGGCAGAGAACAGCCCCTATCTGGAAGAGGCGCTCGTTCAGGCCGTCTGCGTCATGAACGACATGGAAAACCTCCGGCGCGAAGCCGGTGATCTGGTAAAGCACGCCTTGACGATGTTTCCCGACAGCCTGAGCCTGAAATCGGAACTTTGTTTCAACCTTGAGCTGCAGGGAAAGACAAAAGAAGCGCTGACCCTTTGCCGCGAACTGATTAATGAAGATCCGTATTCTGCCGAAACGTGGTACATGCAGGGACGGCTTTATTCGTTATGCGCGGATTTTGAACGGTCGGTGGATTCGCTGGATTTTGCGCTGACGTGCATCGATGAAAATGAAGATCCGGAACTGGAATACGAAATCAAACTGATGAAGGCCTACTGCCTTTATAAAAACGAAAGCTACGACAAGGCCATTTCCGTTTATGAAGAACTGACCGGGTATGACGACTTCGCCGAGGAGGAAGTGGAGCCGTTTCTTGCGGAGTGTTACATGGGCCTCGAGGAATATGAAGAGGCTTACCGGATACTGAAGCGCATAGCGGATCTCAAAGACCTGGAAGACGACGTTTCCGTTCACGGGAATCTGATATACTGCTGCATCGAAACGGAACGCCGGAAAGAGGCGATCGATCTTTTAGGCGAAATGCTGAAACGTTTTCCCGGCAGTATCCTCGAATATCTGTCGGCGCTGAACATGACAAAAGACGAACTGGCGGATTCGCATGCCGGAAAAAGGCATATCATCAGCGATCTGGCCAGAACGTATCTGGGAAGTAACTTACACAATAATTGAAATATGAAGAGAACAATCAAAGATTACGGGCTGATAACGCTTAAGGGTATAGGGATGGGAGCGGCCGATGTGGTGCCGGGCGTTTCCGGCGGTACAATCGCTTTTATTGCAGGGATATATGACGAACTGGTCGATTCCATTAAAAGCATCAATTTCAAATCCCTGAAACTGTTTTTCACATTCAGGTGGAAAGAGTTTTGGCGGTCGATAAACGGGACTTTCCTTTTGTCGCTCGTGCTGGGAATAGGAATAAGCGTTTTTTCGCTGGCTAAAGTGATAACGTATCTTCTGGATGCGCATCCGGTTCTGGTATGGGCGTTTTTCTTCGGGCTTGTTCTGGCTTCGACATGGATTGTCGTGCAGGACGTGACGCAATGGAACTGGAAAACGGTCGCCGCTTTCCTTATCGGAGCGGTAGCGGCCTTTTTCATTACAGTCGCTACGCCGACCGAGACGACGAACGCTTACTGGTTCATCTTCCTGTGCGGCGCGATCGCTATCTGCGCAATGATACTGCCTGGAATATCAGGCAGTTTCAT
>JAIRYY010000004.1 GCA_031267485.1 Tannerella sp. | reverse complement strand
GGGGCTCGAACAAATCCGATTGAAACATATTGATAATTTGGTATGAGTCGGAGAATTTAATCTTAAAAATAATAATACCTGATTTTCAAATAATTATACTCTTCCGAACACGACTGGCTACAAGCCCGCGCCAGCGAAGAAAATACAATGCCGCATGCCGCTGCGTCGACGGCATTGCATTGATACAGTAAAACGTCAACGTGTATCAATTTATGATATAGAAAGGTTAAAAAAATACAGGTTAAATTCAGGGATAAGTTAAACTAATACAATTGATATGTTAATTGATAATTTTTTCGGGGAGGGAGTGAATAATGCAATAAATTTGCGCTGTATAATAGTCTTCAAATAATTCTCTAATTTTTAAAATTATGAAAAATATTTTTTTAATGCTCGCGGCAGGAATCATATTTAGCCTGTCTTCATGCAATAGCGGCGATGTCGGGACGGATGAGACGTCCGACAGAATTCCATACGAAAATGAGCCACAACCCAAACCCGACCCGGAAGAATCCGATATTCCGGATAACGAACAGGAAACCGCACCTCCCGTGTACGTAGCCAACTTAGACTTGATTTTTACGGTTGATGATATAATATCTTATAATATAACAACCCGGGAAATAGTTTTTACAGATTTAATCGTTGAAAAATTCACTACGCCTAATGATGAAGGCGTTTATGATAGATTGATCCTGTATTACGGTGACAAGCCGCTGTTTGAAGACATTAAAATATACCATGCCCGTGGCAAAATAATCTGTGGTACGGTTGCATAGTGTTGGATAAAGAGTTTGAAAACGAAATACGTTCAGGAGAATATTTAAGGTAATAAAATCATTTTAAACGAATAAGAATTATGAATATTGTCTTTGACTGCGAACGAATGAAACATCCTTACACCGGACTGTTCGAGTATTGCGTGCAGTTGGGTAAAGCGCTGCAAACATGTACTGCTCCGGATGATCAAATCATATACTATGTGCCTGAACGGTATGAACGTTATTTCGGCAATGGCGCCGGCTATCGCATACATTCGGCTGTTCACAGGGTTTTTCCGGTGACGGTAAAGTGCGCCGATATTGTGCATGGCAATCCGGCTTTTATCAAAACCGCCGGTAAGGCGAAACGGATTATAACGATTCATGATCTTAATTTTCTATACGAAAAGACTTCACCGGCCAAGATAAACAAATACTTGAAAATCTTTCAGCATAATGCCGATAAGGCCGACGCTGTTATTACTATTTCGGAATATGCTAAAAACGACATTTTGAATCATTTGACGACAGGCAATAAACCGGTATTTGTGATACATAATGGATGTAATGTATCGGAATATCCGGATTACGATGCTCCGGGATACCGTCCTGCGACGCCGTTTCTGTTTTCTGTCGGAACGGTTCTGCCGAAGAAGAACTTCCATGTATTGCCCTGCCTGCTTGCTCATACGGGTTATGAACTGATTATTGCCGGAAAGGGAAACAGCGACTATGCCGATAAAATCATCGATGAAGCTAAAAAATATAATGTCGCGGACAGAGTGAAACTGCTTGGAGCGGTCAACGACAAAGATAAATACTGGTATTTGAAACACTGTGAAGCGTTTCTTTTTCCTTCGTTGGCCGAAGGATTCGGTATTCCTCCCGTCGAAGCCATGCATTTCGGCAAACCGGTTTTTCTGTCGACAAAAACCTCGTTGCCCGAAATCGGGGGGAAATATGCTTACTATTTCGACGACTTTGCTCCGGAAAACATGCGCGCAGTGTTCGAGGCGGGAATGAATCATTATGCCCAAACGAATCCCATACCTTTAATAACAGGACACGCCGGTCGGTTTAACTGGGAAAGAAGCGCCGCGGCATACTTGAATGTTTATAAATCCGTATTGCAACTGTAATGAAAACAGGATTTGACGCTAAAAGAGCTCGTAATAATACCGGTCCCGGAAATTACAGCCGGTATGTTATCGTGTAATGTATCACAGGACGGGAGGCCATGCGTTTCCTGTCCTTTTCGTTTCCCCCGTCCGGCGTGGCGAAAGACGCCGCGCCCAACCGGGGGCGAATCAGCGGCTTCTGCCTGCAAGGCCGGGCAGGCGGTCTTCAAAGAAACGGAAAACATCGTTCAGGCGCCGCTGCACGTCTTCCGCGAACGAGATGTTTGCCGGCGTGAGTACCCGAATGGCCGACCTTATCACGGAAACGTTTATTTCCTCCGGTTCCATTACCGGTTCCCCGTCAATATGCATGACGCCCGCTTTCTGGCGCAGGATTTGCGCTTCCCTTGTCCGGAAAGTTTTTATTTTACTGTGTTTGTCAATCGTTTTCGTAAACAGCTGCAGCGCCAGGGGGCCAATATCCAGCGTGCTGAACGGCGACAGTATCGTGACGTCAATCTTGCCGTCGTTGATGTCCGCATTCGGGGCGATATAAGCGTTGTTGCCATATTGCGAAGCATTGGCGCACGTGATGAGAAAAGCCTTTTCCCGCATGATATGGTTGTTGATATTCAGCTCATACACTTCGGGGCGGTAGTTGAGGTAATTTTCGACAATATCTTTTGCATACGTCAGCGAGCCGCGACGCTTCTCCTTCGCAAACTCCCGGCTCACCGTTGCGTCGAAACCGACGCCGCACGTGCAGAAAAACACCCTTTCGTTCGCCCGGCAGGCATCAATTACCGAGGTATGTCCCGAAAAAATCACGTCGACAGCGCTCCGGGCATCCATCGGGATGTTGAGGTCGCGTGCAAGGCCGTTGCCGGAGCCTTTCGGTATGATACCCAGGACGACGTCCGTATTGAGCAGGTTCCGGGCAACCTCGTTCACCGTTCCGTCCCCTCCCACGGCAATCACGCAATCCGCCCCGCCGTCCATCGCTTTTAACGCAAGTTTCCGCGCGTGGCCGGCATATTCGGTATATCCGATATGCACGGGAATGCCCCTTTCGAGGCCGTACGAGGCAATCATATCCGGGATTTTGTCTTTCGAGCCAATGCCGGAAACGGGATTGATAATGGCATATATTTTCTGCAGATTTTTTTCCATCCGTAACAATTTGAGGACAAAAATACAATTTTGTTACAGTAAAACATGCAGGTATCACTTCTTTTTATTATTTTTGCGCAGATTTTAAAAGCTCCACATTCAAATAACAATATAAACCCAGACTGAATATGAACTTATTAAGAGAAAAACTTGCAAAATACGATATACCCCAGAAAGCGAAAGCGGCTGGAATATATCCTTATTTCCGCGAAATAGAAAGCGATCAGGATACGGAGGTCGTTATTGACGGAAAAAAAGTGCTGATGTTCGGTTCGAATGCCTATTTGGGCCTCACCAATCACCCCAAAGTGAAGGAAGCTTCGATAGACGCCATCCGGAAATACGGAACGGGATGTGCCGGTTCACGCTTCCTGAACGGGACGCTGGACATACACGTGAAACTGGAAAAACGGCTCGCCGAATTTGTCGGCAAAGATGATGCAATTACCTTTTCGACGGGATTTCAGGTTAATTCGGGCGTCATAGCATGCATCACCGGCCGCGAAGACTACATCATCTGGGACGAACTTAACCATGCCTCCATTATAGAAGGCATCCGCCTGTCGTTCTCGAATAAACTGAAATACAGGCACAACGACATGGAATCGCTGGAGAAACAGCTGCAGAAGTGCGACCCGGACAAGGTGAAACTCATCGTGGCCGACGGCGTTTTCAGCATGGAGGGCGACACGGCCAACCTGCCCGAAATCGTGCGCCTTGCCAAAAAATACAGCGCAAGCGTGATGATTGACGAGGCGCATGGCATTGGGGTTTTCGGAAAGCAGGGACGCGGCACGTGTCACCACTTCGGCGTGGCAGACGACGTCGACCTGATTATGGGAACATTCAGCAAATCGTTCGCTTCGCTCGGCGGCTTCATCGCCTCCGATACGGACACGATTAATTACCTGCGGCACCATGCGCGGACGTATATGTTCAGCGCAAGCTGCACGCCCGCATCCATTGCGGCGGCCAATGCGGCGCTGGATATCATGCTGGACGAGCCGGAACGGTATGAACACCTGTGGACGCTGACGAATTACGCGCTGGACGGCTTCCGGCAGATGGGATGCGAGATTGGAAATACTTCCACCCCGATTATCCCCCTGTTCATACGCGATAACGACCTGACGTTCCTCATCGTGAAGGAACTGTTCGACGCCGGAATATTCGTCAACCCGGTCCTTTCGCCCGCCGTGGCGTCTCAGGACACGCTGATACGCTTCTCGCTCATGGCAACGCATCAAAAGGAACAGCTGGATTATGCGCTGGAGGCTATCCGGAAAGTATTCAAAATGCATCACCTGATTTAAATTAACAGCCGGGAAATATGAAATTTATTCAGGGAAAGGGCTGTTGCTGCGGACTGGGAGTCAAAGGCTGTTCGCGGGTGAAAAACAAACTTAATAATTACGACTGGCTGAGCGACATCGGAGAGGCGCAGACGGCCACCGATTTCGTGGAGGTTCAGTTTAAGAACACCCGCAAGGGCTTTTTTGTCAACAAAGAGCATCTGCCCCTGAAGAAAGGCGACGTTGTAGCCGTGGAAGCCACTCCCGGACACGACGTCGGGACGGTGACGCTGACGGGAAAGCTCGTCCTGCTGCAGATGAAGAAAAGCCGCTATCGCTTTGACGAGGAGACGAAGAAGGTGTACCGTTTTGCCCGGCAGTCGGACCTGGACAGGTATGAGGAAGCGAAAAGCCGCGAACACGGAACGATGACGCGCTCGCGCCAGATAGCCTCCGAGCTGGGGCTTAACATGAAAATCGGCGATGTGGAATATCAGGGCGACGGCAACAAGGCTATCTTTTATTACATCGCCGACGAACGGGTCGACTTCCGTCAGCTAATCAAGATTCTGGCCGACACGTTTCACGTCCGCATAGAAATGAAACAGATAGGCGCGCGTCAGGAAGCCGGACGCATCGGCGGCACAGGCCCGTGCGGACGCGAACTTTGCTGCTCGGCGTGGATGAGCAGTTTTATCTCGGTGGCCACCGACGCCGCCCGTTATCAGGACCTCTCGATGAACCCCCAGAAACTGGCCGGACAGTGTGCGAAACTTAAATGCTGCCTTAATTATGAGGTGGACGCGTATGTCGAGGGACGCAAGCAGCTCCCCTCGCGCAGGATCGAACTCGTCACGGCTGACAGTACGTATTATCACTTCAAGACGGATATCTTCCGGAAGGAAATCACGTACTCCACCGACCGGGCGCAGCCCGTAAACCTTGTGACGATTTCCACGCAGCGGGTTTTTGACATCATGCAAATGAACAAAAAAGGCGAGAAACCCTTCTCCCTGCTCTGTGATTCGGAGAAGAAGGAGGAAAAGCGCGATACAAAGGATATTCTGGACGACAGCATTTCCCGCTTCGACAGGGTGAAGAGGAAAAAGAGAAAGAAAAGGCCGGGCGACGCTAAAAACGCTCACGGTAACGAACCCGGCAACCCGCGCAAAGCCGGCAACACCTGAAACAGCGGCCGGATTATGAGAATGATTTCGTTGGGCATCCCCGTCATTATCGCTTCATGCTTCTGCTTTTCATGCGGCAGCGACACCGTTTACAGCAAATTTCAGCCCGTCCGCGACCGGCAGTGGGACAAACACGTGGAATACCGTTTCGAATTTGAGATAAAAGACCGTTCCGTACCGTATAACGTCCAGCTTCAGATACGCAACAGCGACATGTACGCCTATCAGAACCTGTGGCTGATTTGCCGCGAACAGCAACCCGGCGACATTTCGCTGAGCGACACGGCAGAATGTATGCTGGCCGACGATTTCGGGAAATGGAAGAGCCGCGGCATCACGCTTTTCCAGCACCGCCTCACCCTCCGCGAACATTACATCTTCCCCGATACCGGACGATATGCAATCGGCATACGCCACGGAATGAGAGACGCCCGCCTGAACGGGATAGAAGACGTCGGACTGCTTATTGAAAAAGCAAAGTGAACGTCGCATAACCGGCTAATTTTTTTTCCGAAAGAATTTCCCGCAGGGGCGGACTGCAAGTCCGCGTCAGCGAGGTATGTGTAGAGACGCAATATTTTGCGTCTCTACGAAGGCGCGGGACGGTACCGGGCAACTGTAATCCATACCGGCGGAAATGCTTCCGCAAGCGCAGACTTGCAGTCCGCGCCTGCGAGTCGCGGGGTCGCCTGCGCGAGTCGCGGGGTCGCCTGCGCGTGTCGCGGAGTCGCCTGCGCGAGTCGCGGGGTCGCCTACGCGAGTCGCGGAGTCGCCTACGCGTGTCGCGGGGTCGCCTACGCGAGTCGCGGAGTCGCCTACGCGAGTCGCGGGGTCGCCTACGCGAGTCGCGGGGTCGCCTACGCGGGTCGCGGGGTCGCCTACGCGGGTCGCGGGGTCGCCTACGCGAGTCGCGGGGTCGCCTGCGCGAGCAGCGGGGTCGCCTGCGCGAGCAGCGGGGTCGCCTGCGCGAGCAGCGGGGTCGCCTGCGCGACTGTCAATCACGGATAATTCAGTACGGGCTGCAAGTCCGCGTCAGCGAGGTATGTGTAGAGACGCAAAATTTTGCGTCTCTGCGGAGGCGCGGGACGGTACCGGGCAATGTTCATGGGGTATTTTGATGCCGCGTTCCGCGACAGCGGGGCGCTATTCTTTCCGCGCCAGGTCTATCCGGAGGAAGATGAAGAGCAGGATTGTAAATCCCCACAGGGAGGAACCGCCGTAGCTGAAAAACGGCAGAGGTATGCCTATG
>JAIRYY010000326.1 GCA_031267485.1 Tannerella sp. | reverse complement strand
AGGGGAACGAGGAACGAAAACGTCATGTCGCGGTAGTCGGCCGCCATTCCCATCATCACCGTCCCCGCGGCGCCGCCTATCGGCGTCATCATAAGTACGGCGGAGGCTTTCTGCGTCAGACCGCCCAGACCTTTTATCGACAGCGCGAAAATCGTCGGGAACATGATCGATTCGAAAAGAAATATCAGTATGGACGCCACGAACGACACAATATGGATGTCGAGGACGACGAGCGCCGTCATCAGTACCGTAGCTGCGGCGCAGCAGAAAAGGACGTTTTCCGCACGCACGAAGCGCATGACCCAGCTGCCGGCAAAACGGCCGCACATGAACAGAAACAGCCCGGCGGAAAGGACGATTGACGATATGAGGTGATGATTCAGCGTCACGCCGGCCACGTTCGCGATGAACGTGTCAATCCATTCCGCCATGCGATTTTCCGTGGCATAATTGATGAAGAACGAATTGATGGCAATCTCTGCCACCTCGTAGCAAAACAGGGCGAAAAGGCCGGCCAGGAACATCGGATGCCGCAGCAGGCCGCGCGGTTCGGCAGGCGTTTCGGTCATTGCGGGCGTCGTGCCGCGTGCGGCTTCGCGTTTCCCGTCGCCGCCATCCATGACAAACTCCGGCAACTTCATGCGCGAGAACAGAACCGCAATGGCGAGTACGACGATGCCAATGAAAATATACGCCGCGGAAATATCCGGGTCGTCGTTCGAAAAGCAGTAGGCGCCGCCGAGCAGAGACCCGAATATGCACCCCATTCCGTTGAACGACTGCGCTCTGTTTATGCGGCTGGCAGCGGTTTCCGGACTGCCGAGCAGCGTGACGTAAGGATTGGCCGCCACCTCAAGGCATGCAAGTCCGCACCCCGTCACAAAAAGCAGAAACAGGTAATACCAGAAGATAGAGTCGCCAAAGAACCGGCTCAGGATGAATGCCAGCGCCGCCCCGCCGAACGCGACAAGCCCGGCGACGACGCCCCGCCGCGTGCCCCGCCTGCGAATCAGCAGACCGGCGGGGACAGCTGTCAGAAAATAGGCCAGATACGTCACGAACTGTATCAGCGACGCCTGCGTCTTGCTGAGTTGAAAAGTCTGCTGAAACAGCGGATTCAGCACATCAAGTATCGCACGCGCAAATCCCCAGAGAAAGAAAAAAAACGTAATCAGGACAAATGGCAACCAATATCCCTCTCCAACCAGCGAATGTTTCCTGTTTTTCATACAAACTTCTTTTTTTAGTGATTAGTGAAATAGTGAAATAGTGATTAGTGATTAATGATTAATGATTAATGATTAATCATAACATGCGAATTACCTCCACACGAACATCCCACATGGGGCTGTCTCAAAAGTCCCGATTCGTCATTGCGAGACCTCACCCCGTCATTGCGAGGAACGAAGCAATCCCTGCGTGTATCGGCGATTGCTTCGTCGTTCCTCCTCGCTGGTGACGGCGGGATTCGGCTTTTGAGACAGCCTCCTACCATAATCATTAATCATTAATCACTAATCATTAATCGGGGGTACAAAGTAAACGTATTTTTTTGACGGTATCAAATTTATTCCGTATTTTTACGCCCGCAAAAAAAAATGACAGTATCGAAATGAAATATGCAATTATTGCGGCAGGAGAAGGTTCGCGTCTGGTGGACGGGGGGATAGTTACGCCCAAGCCATTGGTGCGCCTCAACGGCGAAGCGATGATAGACCGCCTTATCAGGATATTCCTTTCCGGCGACGCAGAATCCATAAGCGTTATCGTCAACCTTGAGATGCGGGAAGTATACGGGCATCTGCGTCGGCTCAGGCTGCCCGTCCCGCTGCATCTTATCCGGAAAAGCACCCCAAGTTCGATGCACAGTTTTTATGAACTGTCGCCGACGCTCGGAAACGGCCGGTTTTGCCTCACAACGGTGGATACGATATTTCGGGAGGACGAGTTCGCCCGCTATATCCAGGCTTTTGAACATACCGGCGCGGATGGACTGATGGCCGTCACGGATTATGTGGACGACGAAAAACCGCTTTATGTGGAAACGGACGGACAGATGACCGTCTCCGGCTTCCGCGACGAAGACTATGCCGGTTCGCGCTATGTGTCGGGAGGCATTTACTGCCTGGACAGCCGGAGCATCCCGGTCTTGAAAGCTTCCGTCGACGCGGGGATGTCGAGGATGCGCAACTGTCAGCAGCAACTCGTGCGAAGCGGTTTAAAACTCAAAGCCTGGCCGTTCTCGAAAATAATTGATGTCGATCGCAGGGAAGATATCCGCAAGGCCGAAATATTCCTGAATGAAACGGCCGGAGATTGAAAACAGTAAAAAACAGCTATGACAAGAAAAACAATTACAGGTATCCGGCGCGCGTCCGTTTTTTCCCCCAACCACATTGGGAACGACTCCGCCATATTTGCAGGAACGGCAGATTATCTCCGTGAAAAGGGATATAATGTGACCGTCTGTACGGAGCAGCAGTTCCTGTCGGTACGGGAGAACCCGGAACGCGTCTTTACCATGCTGCGCAGCAAACAGGCCATACGCCGGCTGCAACAGTGGGAGGCGGAGGGATGCAAATCCGTCAATTCCGCGTACGGGATAGAAAACACGGAGCGCGAACGCATGACCACGCTGCTTATGGCGAACGGCATCCCCTATCCGGACAGCATTATCGTCAACACGCACGACGATCCCGTCCCGCCGCCCGGACAGCGCGAATACGCATCGTGCTGGCTCAAACGCGGAGATTTCCATGCCATTCACCGCGAGGATGTCACCTATGCACGTCATCCCGCCGAAGTGCGGGAGATGCTGGCCGAATACGCGCTGCGCAACATTGACCGGGTCGTTATAACCGAGCACCTGGAGGGCGATTTGATAAAATTCTACGGCGTGGCGGGTTCATCCTTTTTCTACCGCTTCTATCCGTTTGAAAGCAGCCACAGCAAATTCGGCTTCGAAGCAATCAACGGCAAAGCCCGCGGCATCCCCTTCAGCGAGGACGAACTTCGCGACGTCTGCCTGAAAGCGGCGCACGTACTGAACCTGACCGTTTACGGAGGCGACTGCATCGTTTCGCCCGACGGCGTCATCCGTATAATCGATTTCAACGACTGGCCGTCATTCGCTCCGTGCCGCAGGGAAGCGATACCGGTCATCGGCGATATGATTCTAAAAACAATCGGCGGCTGACGGAGGTATGGAAACAAAAACAACATTGCAGGAGACGCTAAAGTCACAGGATACGGAGGAATGGATTGACCTCCTTTTTTACCGTCCGGCAGGCTATCGCTGGGCGCTTTTTTTCAGGAAGATTAACGTCGTGCCGAACACTGTCACCATATTGTCCATCATCCTGGGAGTGGCCGCGGGCGTCCTGTTTTATTTTGACGGACTGTGGCTGAATATCGCCGGCATGATTCTGCTGATATGGGCAAACACCTATGACAGCGCCGACGGACAGCTGGCGCGCATGACCGGACAGCATTCGCGCATGGGACGCATACTCGACGGAGGCGCCGGCGATTTCTGGTTCGTTTCAATCTATGCCGGGATATGCCTCCGACTCACCCCCGCGTGGGGCTTCTGGATATGGATACTTGCTGCCGTCACCGGATACTGTCACGGCAAACAGGCGGCTATGGCCGATTATCTGCGCAATTTTCACCTGCTGATTATCAAGGGAAAGAGCAAGAGCGAACTGGATGACTACAGCGCGCTGAAAGAACGCGCCGCATCCATTACATGGAAAAGGAACGGGCTGGAAAAACTGTTCCTGACGTTCTACGCCCCCTATACGAAAAGCCAGGAGGACTGGACGCCGAAACTCCAGCGGATGCGGCAGACGGTGAAAAGGAAGTTCGGCGGCGAAGACATGCCGTCCGGCCTCGCAGAGAAATTCCGGTGCGAAAGCCGTCCGATGATGAAGTACACGAACATGCTGTCGTTCAACACGCGCGCGGCCGCGCTGTTCATTTCCCTCTTTGCCGGTCTTCCCTGGATTTATTTCGTGTTCGAACTGACGGTTCTGAACATCCTGCTGACATATATGCTGTACAAGTATGAAAATATCTGCAAAAGGTTTGATTTTCGACTACGGGGGGACGATTGACACCAACGGGCTGCACTGGGGAATCGTCATCCTGGAGGCCTGCCTGCGTTCTGGCGCGCCTGTGACGCGCGCGGCGTTCCGCGAAGCATACGTACAGGTTGAACGCACGCTGGGCAGCCGGCCAGTCATACGCCCGGAGCATACGTTCCGGGAAA
Source organism: Tannerella sp. (assembly GCA_031267485.1). Classification (GTDB taxonomy): domain Bacteria; phylum Bacteroidota; class Bacteroidia; order Bacteroidales; family Tannerellaceae; genus Tannerella. The sequence goes on along the minus strand of JAIRYY010000326.1, from coordinate 840 downwards.
CGCTGCACATAAAACTGCAAATGCAGTTCGACGCCCTGCGTATTAGCAACCCGTCCCTGGCCGTAGAAATAGCGGATTCATGTTATGCATTTGCCGGGCGGACGATATCCCGCGCCTCGGCCGTCCTGAGCGCGCTGTCGGAGCGCTATCCGCTCGTCCTCGTATCGAATTTTTACGGCAACCTGCAGACCGTGCTTGACGAATTTCACCTCGACGGATACTTCAGCCGGGTGATTGAATCCGCCGGCGCCGGCGTGCGGAAACCCGATCCCGCCCTGTACGCATCAGCCATCAAAGCCCTCGGACTGCATCCCGGCGAGGCCGTCATCATCGGCGATTCCTATAAAAACGATATCCGTCCCGCCGAAAAACTCGGCTGCCCGTCGATATGGCTGAGAGGCAAAAGCTGGGACGGACAGGACGACGCAATCGAACATCCCTGCGTGATAAAAGATTTTGCCGCGTTGAGCAATCTGCTGCTGTGACTTATTATACCTGTAAAAGAACCATAGCCGTGCAAAAGCTCTATTCCTCCGTCGCCAGCGGGGAGCGAAGCGCCTGTGCCGGGATTGCTTCACTTCGCGTGCAAAGGATGACGGGGTGGGGAAATGCCTGGAGGGCTGGTTTAGGTATTTGTCGAGTATTGTCACCTGTCCCGTCAGTGGATGGAATGGCCGTAAAATTAACCCCGGTCACCCGTCCCGTCAGGGACGGAATGTCGGTAGAAAATTCCGGAAGCCAGTTTAACCGCGTGCCGTCAGGTACTGTGTTCATATCCAAATTTTATTTGTTAAAAATTACTGTTCGATAAATTTTTGCTGAGAAACATGCTATATTTGC
>JAIRYY010000312.1 GCA_031267485.1 Tannerella sp. | reverse complement strand
GTATGCCGGACTGCGCCTTGCCTGCGACGTTTACGGCGTCGATCTGGTCGGGGGCGACACTTCCGCTTCGATGAATGGCCTCACAATCAGTATAACCTGTGTGGGAGAGGGGGAAAAGGACAAGATCGTATACCGCAGTGGCGCCGGGGAAAACGACCTCATTTGCGTCTCCGGCGATCTTGGCGCCGCATATATGGGTTTGCAGCTGCTGGAAAGGGAAAAAAGCGTCTATGGCGGAGAGAAAGACTTTCAGCCCGATTTCGGCGGAAAAGAATACCTTCTCGAACGGCAGTTAAAACCGGAAGCGCGCAGGGACATCGTCGAAATGCTCGACAAAGCCGGAATAATACCGACTTCCATGATTGACATATCCGACGGCCTGTCTTCGGAACTGTTGCACATCTCAAAGGAAAGCAACGCCGGATGCCGGATCTTCGAAGACCGCATACCCATCGACTATCAGACAGCCATTATGGCCGAAGAATTTAACATGAACCTTGTAACGGCCGCACTGAACGGCGGAGAAGATTACGAATTGCTTTTCACCGTACCGCTCGGATTGCATGATACGGTATCGGCAATGAAAGGCATAACGATAATAGGCCACATCACCAAGCCCGAATACGGGAACGTGCTTGTCGGACGCGACGGCGGCGAAATAGAACTGAAAGCGCAGGGCTGGCAATCGCTGTAGTTTTATCATCATTTGCGAAATCCCCGGTCATTTTACGACGGCTATCTTTGCGACCACGCTTTCCGAGGCGTCGGACGTGGCGGCTATCACGAGGTATATGCCTGTTGCAACGCGGTTGCCGGCGCTGTTCCGGCAGTTCCAGACCAGCTGGTTGCCGACAGAACGTCCCTGGAAGATGAGGTTGCCGTTCAGATCCGTTATTTTCACGCTTGCATTGCTGACTAATCCTGTGATGGTCACTTTATCAATGTAATCCGGACGGACGGGGTTCGGGAATGCGTGCACGTCCGAAAACGGTGCGACTCCGCTTTTTACGCCGCTGCTGTAAGATACAAGCCCATTGTCCGTGCCGAAAAACACTTCGCCTGTCCTGTCGTTGACTGCGATGCTTTTGATGGTGTTGGACAGGAGAGGGGAGTTGTCCGTACTGAAGTTGTAGATCGTTTCCGAGCCGTCTTCATTGATGAGAAAAACGCCCTGATTGGTCGTCCCGATCCATTTCCGGTTGTCCGCATCGACGGCTATCGACGTGACGGATTCTCCGCTGAGGAAGTAGGCTTCACCGTCGCGGACCGGTCGCGAGAGCGCCAGGTTTTCGGGGTTGTCCAGCGCCGTTGAAGGCGTGCTGCACCTTAAAAGCCCGATATTTGTGCCGATCCATATCGTGCCGTTCCGGTCTTCCGCCATGCAAAGATACTGGTTGGCGGACAGATTGCTGCCCGTGGCGGCGTCTTTAAACGTGCTGAAAAAATGAAACCTGTCGTCGGAAGTATCGTCGATTGTCCCGTTGTCGTCAAGGACAAAAATCCCGTTGTCGGGCGCGTTGATCCATTTTTGGCCGCGCGAAGTAATGAGTATCTTGTCTATTTTGTCCGTATTGTTGAGACTCGAATAATACAGGGACGCCCACTCTCCACCGGCCTTGAGCACATGGATGGCGTTCCTCACAAGGCAATTCGTGGCCCACAGGTTTTTGTCCCTGTCGAAACATACGCTTCCGATGCGGACGTAGGAGGGGTTGTATACGACGACGCCGTCTTCAATGCTCGACACGGCGGACATCAGCGGGCTGTTGTCCAGGTTGTGAAGTTTCACGAACGCATTGTCTTTTATTTCGATGATGCCTTCGCCATAAGATGCTATGAAACAGTGATTTTCATCGTCGGGATCAACCGCGACGCCCATGTAGTCCCTGCCGTTAGCGCCTATCAGCTTCTGGATTTCCGCGTCTGCCGCCGCTTCGTCGAAATTATGCCACGTCTCATTTTCATAAATCATTAAAGTTCCGGGCCTCGAAAAACGGTTGTAGGTACGGTCTCCCCCGGTAATGAGTAATTTGTTGTTGAAGACCGTCATGAATGCGTTGTAATTGCGTTTGGGGCTGTTGATCGCTATGTCGGACACGATTTTCACAAACCTGTTGTCGCTGCCTTTTTCCATGCCGATGAGTCCGTTGGTTCCCGCCGCAACCCAGTATTTCCCGTCGTTTTTAAGTGATACCACATCGTTTATCTGACCTATCGTCACATAAATAAAATGATCCGTATTCTCGTAAATGTAAAGGTTTTCGCTCGTATAAGTCAGCAACTGATTCTGCTGGACGGATATGTCTTTTATGTATGACTGTTCCATCAGCCGTTTCACTTCCCCGCCGGCGGTCTCATAATAAACGCCGTTTCCTTTCACGCAATAGAAAATCATGTCCTGGAAAAGGCACATATTTATGATGTCCTTTTCGTCAAAAGCGGTCGTGTTCGGTTTCTTTTCCGTCCAGTTGTTCACATCGAGGAGGTTGTCCCTTGTATGCGCTTTCATCAGACCGTCGTCCGTTGATGCGTAAATGGAGTCGCGAAAGATGCAAACGGCTTTTGTCCGGTCTATCTTATACGTGTCCGCGATTTCCTTTTTACGGAGGTTGACTGCCATAATGCCGAAATCGGCCGATATGTACGCATATTCATTATGGAAGAAAACATTGTTCACGCCTTTGCTCTGGATGTTTGTGGCGTTTTTCAGCGCCGGGATGTTCTTGATGCCGTCGTCGTCGTACAGGTCGATGTTGCCGTTTCCGTATATGATAATCAGCGTATGGAACTCCGGGTAGTATCTTATCATCCTTATGTCGGTGTCGCTCAGTCCGTTCTGCTTCGAATAGGTTATGATTTCCCCGTCATCCTTTCCGTAGCTGTAAAGCGACCCGCTTGCCAGCACGTAAACGCGTTCGTTTGATTCGGCGATACCCGTCGCCTCGTTATAGGCGAGGAATGTCTTCCAGTCCTTGTAACTTTGCGCCGCAGTCGTCTGTACGGAAAGTACGGAGATGACCGCTATTATTAAACCGTTAAGTTTCATATGGTTCATGATGCTTATATTGATGAAGAATCCTGACTGCCGCCGGTTGCCGCCGTCTCCGCATACCGGGCCAGCCACCCGGAGAGCCTGCCGGCGGCAATGGCTCTGTGGCTTATTTTATTTTTTATGTCCGCCCCCAGTTCCGCGAACGTTTCGTCGACCCCGTCCGGCATGAAGACCGGATCGTAGCCAAAACCCGTTTTGCCGCGTTTTTCCGTGATGATTCGCCCGTTGACAGTCCCCTCGAAAAAAAGTTCCTGTCCGTTTATGATCAGCGCTATTACGGTACGGAAGCGCGCTTTCCTGTTTTGTTCGCCATCGAGCGCACGGAGCAGTTTCTCCATGTTGGCGTCCGAATCGTGTCCGTCGCCGGCGTAACGCGCGGAACGCACTCCCGGTTCGCCGCCAAGCGCCTCTACCTCAAGGCCGGTATCGTCCGCAAAGCAGTCGTATCCGAAATGCTCCTTCACGTAACGGGCTTTTTGCAAAGCGTTGCCCTCAAGCGTGGAAGCCGTTTCGGGAATCTCGTCGTGACAGCCGATTTCCGGCAGGCTGACGACACGCATCCCCTCCGGAACAATAGCGCGTACTTCTTCCAGCTTATGAGCATTATTTGTCGCAAAAACAATCGTTTTCATCCAATTTTTCATTTTCAGTTTATAACGCAGAAAAATAATTAAAATTGTCCGCAAGGCTGATGAATTAAAAATTAAAAGCAGAAAGCGGAACATAGGATAATCATGTAACCTGAGTTTTGGATAAAGTGGAACATAATGTGTTCGCAGACTCTTATCATCCGTGAAAATCCGTGTAATCTGCGGACAAAATAATCTGTTCACAGATTACACGGTACAGGCCCTGCCTGGGTATTCCGGAAACATGTGAGCTTTCTCCCTAACGGGACGGGATATAAACGTCGCCGGAAATGTTTCTGCTGACATATAGCCCCCTCCGGGACAATATCCGTACGGAAATTGTTCTGTTCCTGCCGGCGCGTACGTTGTACGTTGCATGTTGTAGAGACGCGGCGCGCCACGTCTCCACGGTAATGCAATGCCAAGGCGTTATATTTGCAAACGCATGCACATAAACGTGCAGGGTATCCGCCTGCGCCTGGATTGCTTCGTTCCTCGTAATGACGGGGAGAGGAGATGCCGGTGCGGACGGCGGGGGTTGCGCCGTAGAGACGGGGCGCGCCCCGTCTCTACCAACATTTTGTCCCCTCCGGAACAAATCGTGTACTTCAATTTGCTTATAGCCATTATATTTTATTTATTTCACGTTACATAAATGAGGTTTTGCCGAAAGATAAATCCGTCCCTGGCTATTGAGGTTCTTTTGTTTTTTTGAGGCGCTGTTGAATGTACTGCCGGAACAGGCTCCGTCATTGCGAGGCACGAAGCAATCCAGGCACAGGCGACAGGGCTACACGGCCTGCATCTGGATTGCTTCACTGCGTTCGCTGGTGACGGGGCAGGTTTAACAGATCCGAAAAAATGTTTTTCCCGGATTCGGCGCCCGATTCGGAACGTTCCAAACTCAATTAGGAATGACCAAAACTCAATTAGGAACGACCAAAACTCCATTAGGAACGACCAAAACTCCGTTCGGAACGACCCAAACTCCATTAGGAATGACCCAAACTCCATTAGGAACGACCCAAACTCCATTAGGAACGACCAAAACTCCATTAGGAATGACCCAAACTCCGTTAGGAATGACCCAAAATGGGCTGCGGGGAACGGGAAAATTTATCTGAATGGTATTTATTTATCTTTAAATAAGCAATTTATCTACGCAAAGGAAATGAGTTCAATCAGAGACCGGGCGGGACAGACACACGGGAAACTGTACGGACAGGCAACGGTGATGGCGGCCTGCCTGACTGCTGCCGACGGCCAGGATTGCTTCCTGCTTCGTACCTCGCAGTCGCAATGACGGAGACTCGGCTTTTCAGATTGCCCCGCATGAAAAGAAATGATATAATTATTTTTAGATAAGTACAGAACACTAAATAGTTTTAATTATTCTGTCCACAGATTACACGGATTTACACAGACAGGTAAAAAATCTGTGTAATCTGTGGATAATATAAACTGATTTCAATCCGGTACTTAACTCCTAATCACCAATCATTAATGGGCGCCCGCAAGGGGCGCCCCTACCGGTCACTAATCATTAATCACTAATCACTAATCACTAATCATTAATCATTAATCATTAATCATTAATCATTAATCACTAACCACTAATCACTAATCACTAATCACTAATCACTAATCACTAATTGAACTAACCACTAATTCACGCTTTTATCCGGTCAAACCCCTCCCCGTATACACCCTGCACATTGCTTTGCGAGATGAAAGCCTCCCGGTCGATGTTCTTTATCAGGCGGAAGATCATGGCGCTTTCCCGTTTCTTTGCCAGCAGAACCACGACCCTTACCGGCTGTTTTGAAAATCCGCCCTCCCCGTTCAGAATAGTACATCCGCGGCCAAGGTCTTTCAGGATGCAGTCGGCAATCTCCTGATACTTCTGCGAGAAAATAAGGAACTGGACAGACTGGTTGTTCGCGTTCAGAACGCGGTCGAGTATGTACATTTCCGTAAACATCGCCACGTATCCGAAAACAATCTTGTCAATATCCCGAAAAACCAGGTAAGAACAGGCGATAATCACAAAGTCGCAGTACAGCAGCGCCCGCCCGATGGAGATATTCCTGTATTTGTTCATAACCGCGCCCACGATATCGGTACCTCCCGTACTGCCGTTTGCCGAAAAGATAACGCCAAGTCCGGCGCCGCACAAGGCGCCTCCGATAAGGATAGACATGAACGGTTCGCCCGTCACGAGCGATTTGCCGCCGAGCAGCCACTCGAAAAACGTGAGCGAAAACGTGAGCGAAACGATGCCGAACAGGGAATTGATGATAAAACGGCGTCCAAGTATCTTATATGCAAAAAACAGCAAAATCACGTTGACGAGCGCGTAACTTACGGACACCGGGATTTTTGTCACGTAAAAAATCAGCGACCCTATGCCGGTGAGCCCTCCGGGCACAATCTCATTCGAGAGGATAAAACCGTTGAAGCCGAAAGCGTAAGTGGCAGTCCCCAAAAATATCATGATATAATCCCTTATGGGATGATATATCTTTGCGAAAGATTTTTTCATAATAGCATTATGTCTGTTTCAGTCAATAAATATCCGAAGAATCCGATTTTGTTCCGGCCGGTAATCCTCAGCCCGTTAAATGACGATATTCACGATTTTCCCGGGAACGACGATCACTTTCCGGGGCGCTTTCCCGTCCGTCCATTTCAGGGAGTTCTCGTGTTCCAGCACGGCGTTTTCTATATCCTTTCCCGGCATGCCGGCAGGTAACTCAAGGCTAAAACGTGTCTTGCCGTTGAACGAAACCGCGTATGTAACCGTGCTTTCTATCAGATATTTTTCGTCGTGCGCGAGCCATTCCGCATCAAATATGGTCGTCCCGTGGCCTGACGCATGCCACAACTCTTCCGCGACATGCGGAGCGAAAGGCGCAAGTACGATAAGCAGGTTTTCAAGTATTGCACGTTTTCTGCATTTCAGGCCTGTAAGTTCATTCACGCATATCATGAACGCGCTTACCGATGTGTTGAACGAGAAATGATCAATATCGAACGTGACTTTCCTTATCAGTTTATGCAGGGATTTAAGTTCGTCCGCGGTCGGTTCTTCGCAGGTAACCGCCCAGTCCCCCCTGCTGTCGAAGAACAGGTTCCACAGCTTTTTCAGAAAACGGTGAACGCCGTCTATGCCGTTCGTGTCCCAGGGCTTGGACTGCTCCAGCGGGCCGAGGAACATCTCGTACATGCGCAGCGTGTCAGCTCCGAACTTCTCGACGATCAGGTCGGGGTTCACGACGTTGAACATCGACTTCGACATCTTTTCGACAGCCCATCCGCAGATGTATTTCCCGTCTTCGCAAATAAATTCCGCATCGGCAAATTCCGGTCTCCATTTCCTGAATTGCCCGGTGTCCAGGACGTCGTTGCTTACGATATTCACGTCGACATGCAGCGGCGTAACGTCATACTCTTCTTTCAGGTTCAGGGAAACAAACCGGTTCGTCCCGTTTATCCGGTATACGAAGTTGGAACGCCCCTGAATCATTCCCTGGTTTATCAGTTTCTTAAACGGCTCGTCGTCGCGCACGACACCCAGGTCATAGAGGAACTTGTTCCAGAAGCGACTGTAGATAAGGTGTCCCGTCGCATGTTCGGTGCCGCCGAGATACAGGTCTACATTGCGCCAGTACCCGTTAGCTTCCCTGTCGACCAGACCCGTGTCGTTGCGCGGGTCCTCGTAGCGGATATAATAGGCGGAAGACCCGGCAAAACCCGGCATCGTGTTCAGTTCAAGCGGGAAGATTGTTTTGCCGTCGATTCTCGAAGTATCCGTGATTTTCCCGCCGACCGTATCCCACGCCCATTTGTCGGCGCGGCCAAGAGGCGGTTCGCCGGTTTCGGTCGGCAGGAACTTGTCAACCTCCGGGAGCTCCAGCGGCAGACATTCCAGCGGCAGCGGTCGGGGCAGGCCGTCCGCATCGTAGTAAATGGGGAACGGTTCGCCCCAGTAACGTTGCCGGCTGAAAGTCGCATCGCGCAGGCGGTAATTGACCTTGATGCGTCCAAGCCTTTTTTCCTCAATGTAAGTCTTTGTCTTTGCAATCGCGTCCGGCACATCCAGTCCGTTCAGTACCAGGCCGTCCTCCATTTGATTTTCCGCGCGCGGCGAATTAATCATCCGTCCCTCCTTGGCGTCAAAACTTGCCTCGGAGACGTCGCATCCTTCGATAAGCGGAATGACCGGCAGTCCGAAATGCCTGGCAAACGCATAGTCGCGGCTGTCGTGCGCCGGTACGGCCATGATTGCCCCCGTCCCGTAGCCGGCAAGCACATAATCGCTTATCCACACGGGAATCGCCTCGTTTGTAAGCGGATTAACGGCGTATGAGCCGGTAAAGACGCCGGTTATCCGTTTGTCCGCCTGGCGTTCGCGTTCCGTTTTCTTCTTCGTCGCTTCCAGATATCCGGCCACTTCGGCCGCCTGCTCCGGTTGGGTCAGGGTGCGCACATAACTGCTTTCGGGCGCAAGAACCATGAACGTAACGCCGAAAATCGTATCCGCGCGCGTCGTAAATATTTCGATTCCCATATCGGAATCTTTCACATTAAATGTCATTTCAGCGCCCTCGGAACGGCCAATCCAGTTCCGTTGCGTCTCTTTCAGCGAATCAGTCCAGTCGATTGTGTCAAGTCCGTCCAGCAGGCGTTGCGCATAAGCCGACACGCGCAGGCACCACTGTCGCATCATCTTCTGTTCCACGGGATGACCGCCGCGTTCGGAGACGCCGTTGACAACCTCGTCGTTCGCCAGCACCGTGCCCAGGGCCGGGCACCAGTTCACCATCGTGTCGCCCAGATAGGCAATCCGGTAGTTGAGCAATATTTCCTGCTTTTCCTTTTCGCTTTTTGCGTTCCATTCGCCGGCCGTAAACGAAAGTTCGCGGCTGCAGGCGACATTCAGCTTCCCGGCGCCAATCTGCCCGAACGCGTCGACAAGCTCTTCAATGGGACGCGCCTGCTGCAAATCGTAGCAGTAATAGCTGTTGAACATTTTGATAAAAGCCCATTGCGTCCAGTGGTAATATTCCGGTTCCGAAGTGCGTATTTCGCGGCTCCAGTCATAGCAGAAGCCTATTTTATCCATCTGTTCGCGATAGCGGTCGATGTTCTTTGCCGTCGTAACGGCCGGATGCTGACCGGTCTGTATGGCATACTGTTCGGCCGGCAGCCCGTATGCATCGTATCCCATGGGATGCAGTACGTTAAAACCCTGCAAACGTTTGAAACGCGAGTAAATATCGGAAGCGATATATCCGAGCGGATGCCCCAC
>JAIRYY010000230.1 GCA_031267485.1 Tannerella sp. | reverse complement strand
AGCACCGACATGCTTTCGATGGTATTCGGGTCAATATCTCTCATGCCACCCATGAAAATCATTCCGTCCAGCACGACCAGCGGCATGGACGCTCCCTTCACCGACTCCCCTTTCACCGATTTTTGCCCGTGAATCTGGATGGTTTCGGGTGAAACGCCCGCTTCCGTTTCGCGCGAAATGTTCATGCCGGTCACGTTGCCGCGCAGCATGTCTATCGAATTGGTGCGCGGCGTCAGTGCAAGCGGCGAATTGGCCACGTTGATGGTCGAGACCGAGCCGGTGAAGTTTTTCCGCTGCACGGTGCCGTAGCCCACAACGACCACTTCCTCCAGCGTCTTTGTATCCTCCGCAAGCACGATTTGCAGGCTGCTGCGGCCGCCTGTGGCCACCTCCTGCGTCACATAGCCGATGTACGACACCGTCAGCGTCGCATCCGCGGACACGTTCAGGCTGAACCGGCCGTCCGCATCCGTCACGGTGCCGTTGGTTACGCCTTTCTCCATCACGTTTGCGCCGATAACGGGTTCTCCGTCGCTGTCGACGACGGTTCCGGTGATGGTGCGTCCGGTCTGCTGCTGGATTGCGGTAGCCGCATCTTCCCTGTTTTCTTCCTTTTTCGACAGGATGATGTGGTCGTTGACCATTGTGTAGGCGATGTCCTCACCGAGCGCTTCGTTCAATACTTCCGAAACGGGCGTGTCCTTTACGTTGACTTTCACGCGTTTTGCGGTATTGATGTTCTTGTTGTTGTAGAAAAACAGATATTGCGTCTGGTTTTCCATTTCATCCAGTACTTCCGACAGGGTTGTCCAGCCGGCATTGATGGTCACCTTCGCCCGCTGCGAATGGACTTCGGCCGCGCCTGCCTGCAGAAATACGCACATTAATAATACAGTAGAAATTTTCATGATAAAAAATAATTTACTGATGGTTTTCTTTTCTTTAAAATTTTTCATAATTTTGCATGTTGAGTTTTTGACTGGTTTATAATTCATTCTTTAAAATTGAGAAGCAAAAGCTTGACTCTCGCCGGGGAATATTGGCCGTATTCCCCGGTTTTTTTTTCGTTCATTTCCGTTCATGTTCCATAGGCAAATTTGATTTACGGGGTTTATGTTTCAGTGATTTTTTCCGCGTACGCGTCCGCGGATTGTCAGTATGTTCAGGTCTCGGTCGTAGGCGTAGTCGAACGGCATGTCGCTTTTTACGACGTCCATGATGTCGGTGATGCTTTCGTTCTGCCGGAATTTCCCGGTGCAGTGGTAGTTCATGACCGACGAATCGCCGATGATGATTTCCGTCCGGTAGTAGTGTTCCAGCCGCCGGGCCATTTCGGCGAAAGTGATGTTGCTGAAGCAGTAGACGCCGTTAATCCACGACGTGTAGTCATCCGTATTGACGGGGACGGCGCGCATTTTTTGCGACGCTCCGTCGAGGAAAAGCCGCTGTCCGGGTTCCATGCGGTAGCGTGCGGCGGTATCGTGCGGGGCAATCTCGACGGCTCCGTCGACGAGTATGGTCTCGAACGTGTTGCTGCTGTTGTAGGCATATACGTCGAAAGTCGTTCCCAGGGCGGTCACGTCGTATTGTCCGGTCTGTACGGTGAAGGGCCGGCGGGCGTCGGGCGCGACCTCGAACAGCCCCTCGCCGTCCAGGATTACGCGCCGGTCGCTTTTGCCGAAAAGGGCGGGATACGTCAGCCGGGTCTGCGCATTGAGCCAGACCGCCGAGCCGTCGGCCAGGAGGAGTTTCACGCGCTGTCCGCTCGGCACTTCGATGGTATGCCAGGCGAGCGCTTGTCCGCGGGAGGAGTGCAGATACCACGTCAGGGTGAAAACGGCAAGGAGGACGGCGGCCGCCCATCCCGCTCCGTGCAGCGCAGCCCGGCGGACGGACGTCTTTGCGGCGTGCATCTCCCGGCGCCGGCTTCGCTCGATAATCCGGCCGAAGCTGACGGGTGGCTCCCCGGCCGGCGCGTGCAGCAGGTACATGTCCCAGATTTTGCGCCATTCGAGGTATTCTTCCCTGTGCCGGCTGTCAGCTTCCAGCCATTGCCACAGTTCGTTTTCTTCCCCAGAAGAGAGCGTACCGGTAAAATGTCGGATAAAAATTTCCCTGTCTTCCATATCTGTTAATTGGCGTGCCGGTTTGCTTCCGGCCACAATATAATAAAACAAACAATTCCCGGAAAACCCTAAACCGTTTTCCGTTTTTTTTTTCGGGAGGGGGGGACAGGGCGTTTAGAGGAAAAAGAGCGCGAACATGATGTAGTCCTTCAGTTCGAGCCGCAGTTTTTTCAGCGCCTGCGTGATGTGGTATTCCACGCTTTTGACGCTGAGGTTGAGTTTGTCGGCAATCTCCCGGTTGCTCATATCGTCGAAACGGCTCATGAGGATGATTTCGCGTGTTTTTTCAGGGAGGGCGTCAATGGCTCGGCGGATGATTTGCTCCACCTCGTGGCCGAACATCTGTTCGGGGTCGCAGGCCGAGAGCGAGGAGATACTCAGTTCGCAGTCGCGGACGACGCGCCGGGCATAAATCTGTTCCGATTCGACCTGCCGTTTCATGCGTTCGACGTGGTTGAGGATGCGGTTCCTCACCACCGTCAGCAGCCATGCGGGCACGTGGCTGTCGGGACGGAGCGTGTCATGCCGCTCCCAAAGCATCAGAAAGGCGTCCTGCACAATGTCCTCGGCCTTGCACTCGTCGTTCAGGTACCCCTGTGCAAAACGGAACAGCCGGTTGTAGAACAGCCGGAACAACTCGTCGAAAGCTTCCCTGTCTCCCTGAACGATTCTGGCGCTGAAATTTTTATCGAATATGACCATCATCTTTCAGTATTATCCGCGGACGTTTTGCCCGGCGACGGGCGACACGGCTTGTTAATAAATGTTAGCGGCGGGGGGGGGGTAAGCTAACTTCCCTGTTCTGAAGCGGAATGTGAGCGCTTCGCGACGGGAGTCCGGATGGTGAAAATCGGCGATCGTGCATGGGTTTGTCATTTTTTTTTGCGGCAAATATACATGAATTTTTCGAATTACGCAACCGGCGGCTTATGCCGGATGCATTTGACCGCATCCCGTTTTCATTTTAAATCGTCGTTTTTCATATTTGCGCCCGTCGCCGTTATTGCGAGGGCGCAGCCCGAAGCAATCCGGTTCGTCGCCTGTACCTGGATTGCTTCGTCGTTCCTCCTCGCAATGACGACAGGACAACCGTCATCCTATGTTTGCAGTCTGAAATAAAAAGAATAAATTTGCAAAAAAAAGGAGAGAGAATAAATAAAGAATAAGAAATTTCGACAGAAGAAAGGAAAGGAAAAAGATTAGGCACGTCATTGGTACAAAGATACCGTTCGCAAAGCAAATCCCCTATC
>JAIRYY010000174.1 GCA_031267485.1 Tannerella sp. | reverse complement strand
GAATACTCGATATTCTACTCAAATTCGGCGGCATATCCGAATGAAAACTTCCGCCTGCCTCCGTCATTGCGAGGCACGAAGCAATCTGGCGCGCGGGCTTCTCCGGGAATTGTTTTGTGTCGCTGGCGCGGGCTTGCAGCCCGTACCGTTTTTATCGAAAAGGGAACGGCACGGACTGCAAGTCCGCGCCAGCGTTTCCGACCTGCGGAGGCTCCGCAAACCGGAATCCTGGAAATTTCCGACCTGCGGAGGCTCCGCAAATCGGAATCCTGGAAATTTCCGACCTGCGGAGGCTCCGCAAACCGGAATCCTGGAAAATTCCGATCTGCGGAGGCTCCGCAAACCGGAATCCTGGAAATTTCCGATCTGCGGAGGCTCCGCAAACCGGAATCCTGGAAAATTCCGCTCTGCGCAGACCGCGCAAGTCGGAATCCTGGAAAATTCCGGTCTGCGCAGACTGCGCAAGTCGGAATCCGGATAAATGGGAAATCAAAACCAAAGAGGAAAACAAACAAAAATGAGTTTATAAACTTATTATGAATATTCAATATTATACTCAAACCCGGCTGCGTATCCGGATGAAAACATTCGCCTGTCCCCGTCATTGCGAGGAACGAAGCAATCCAGACACAGGCGACGGCCTGACAACCGTCCGGGCGGCACAGCCTGTGCCTGGATTGCTTCACTGCGTTCGCAATGACGGGACAGGGAGTCGCAATGACGGCGCAGGGAATGTGTTACGGTTTGCCGGGTCACATCTGTCACTTACCCACACAAAATGTTATAGAGCCAAACATATATTGTTTACCGGTTGACAATCACCAATCATTAATCATTAATCACTCATCGCTAATCACTAATCATTAATCACTAATCATTAACCATTAATCACTAATCATTAATCACTAATCATTAATCACTAATCACTAATTAACTAATCACTAATCAACGTGGATATAAAAGACTTTTTCAAAAACGACAATTTCGCGCGTGAAGCCGGGGTGGAACTGCTTGAGGCAGGCAACGGCACGGCGCGTGCCCGGATGAAAATATTACCGGGACATCTGAATGGCGGAGGCGTATGTCAGGGAGGCGCGATTTTCACGCTGGCTGACCTGGCGTTTGCCGCAGCCGTAAACAGTCATGCGGAACTTACGTTCTCTATTCAGTCCGACATCCGGTTTTTCAAAGCCGAAAGCAAGGGGTATCTGTATGCCGATGCAAAGGAGGTCTTCTGCCGTGGCAGACTGGCAAGCGCCGAAGTTCTTGTAACAAATGAGGCCGGCGAGCTTATCGCCTCGTTCAGCGGCATGGGATACCACAAAGGGACGGCGCTCCCGTTCGATTCTGTCCTGTGACCGTTATTTTTTTATTTCGATACGGCACTTCAGCGGGTGCGCTAGGGAGGAGGCGCCCTTGTAATGGACTTCGGCGTACCCGATTTTCAGTTTGCTGCGGACTTTAACGGGCAGAAAATTGTCGTCATCGCCAATCCATACTTCGGCAGACGTTTTCGTGCTTTCGAACGCTTCGTCATAAATATCAATGACGAAATAATGGGTATTGTATTTCACATTACCGCGTTCGACAATGGACTGCCCCCGGTAGGTGAACTGTATTCTGACGAGGTCGCGGCCTATCGCTATGGTCAGCGGATAGGCAGTCCCGCTCCGCAACTTTGTGCGGTCCAGCCTGCGCAGATAGTAAACGACGCCAAGCAGGTCGGTGACATCGCCCTCTGCCGTCAATACCGTATCAATCTTCACCCTCGAAGGCGTATAGCGCAGGGAATGTATTCGGGTGTTTTCCCCGCCATGAACGAACGTCAGCCTGTCGACGGAATAATAGCCGCCTTCGTCCGTATTCTTCCGGCTGTACAGCAATTCGTGATTATCATTATAGTAAGCGCTCAGCGTGTCGCGTATCTTGTAGAAACTGTCAAAAAATTTCGTCGACTTAAACAGCATCCGGTATTGCGAAGAGGCTTTTGGCTCCGTGGAATCCCTGTCGTAGGAAAATGTGGCGTCACCGGCGCGCGACATGATAAGCCCCCACTTGAAATAGACGTCGTATGCCACATTTTCCCCATGCATCATTGTCTCGGCGCGATTCTGAGCGACCGCCTGCCGACAGCACAAACACAGCATGAAAACAGCCATGCCACAAAAAATATTTCCTTTTCTCTTCATACGCTTGCATGTTTTAAGTAGTTGTCTAAAAATAACTCGCAATGACGGAGGGACGCGACTTTCGAGACAGTCTTGTATTCGGCAAATGTATCATTCATTTTTAAGTTGAACGTTGAAAACGATTACCGGTTCACCGAAATTAAAATCCAAGTCCGCCAAGCCCTCTGATGTTCGTGCTGGAACTGTTGCTTCTCCCCGGCTTGCTTTCTTCCCTGTAATCACGCTTCTTCCTTATTTCTTCCTTCGGTTTGTTTTTAATCAGTTCGTAAGGTTTCCCGCCGGGCTTCGATTTGCCGATATCCCATGTCTCCTCGATTTTCCAGTTCTGCCGTATCTCAAACTGCTGCATGAAATAGATTACCCGTTCCGGCTGTCGCCTTTCTTCGTAGCTGCCGGCATCCCATACGCCGTTTCCGTTCGCGTCAAGTATCAACCTCGCATAATATTTTTCCGGCGCCATGTCCCTGAAAGTGGCGACGCCGTTTTCAACGATGGCTTTGGCTACGGGCGTACCGCCGCTGTTGAGCAATTCCATGAATGCCGGAATCGTCCCGCCCCTGCCGCCGCCGGTTCCGGTTTCCTGAACGCTGTCGCCCGCGACGGCCATCCGTGCACTGTCGGCAGCTACCGAAACACTGTCGGCGACCGGCAACACGCTGTCGGCAGCCGCCGAAACACTGTCGGATTCAACGGTCGGCAACACACTGTCGGCAGCTACCGGAACACTGTCGACGACCGGCAACACGCTGTCGGCAGCCGCCGAAACGCTGTCGGATTCAACGGTCGGCAACACACTGTCGGCAGCTACCGGAACACTGTCGGCAGCCACCGGAACGCTGCCGGATTCAACGGTCGGCAAACCCTGGATAACGACGGATAAATGGCCGTAATCCTTCTCGCTTTTAACCGTCATCGTGACCGACACGGCATCGTTACAATGGCCATAAACGCCGCAAAACGCTGCCGAATCGACCGTCAGGCGGTATGATTCCTCATATTTAAAGGGGCGTGCGATATGATATGTCATGGCAACGGCCGGGTCCTCCTCAAACTCAAAATCCACCGCTTCCCATAAGGTATCCACGCCAAGTTCCAGCACAAAGGATTCCCTGCGCACATCCATGACCGGCTCGTTGAACCGGACGGAAATTATATCCTGCGGATTCAATGACCCGGACGGCGTGACGGCAACCTGAAGCGGTATAACCGGCGGCTTTTCCTCTTCCGTCCTTGTGGAATCGGCGGATATCCCGGCATTGGGCCTCACTTTCACGGGCTTTTTCCTGGGCGGTTTCTTCTTTTTCTGCGCAGATTCCCTGTTCACCAGGGCAAGCGTATCCGTCTGCAGCTCCATCAGGTCGGGTATCGAATCATTGTTTTTCCAGTAGCTGACGCCGACCTTCAGGGTATCGGCCTTATAAATCGTCGAATCGAGAATCCAGTAATTCAGGGCAAAACCATCCTGTCCCTCCCCGCGCTGAATCACGTACCACATCGAGTCGCGGGGCTCAAAATTCAGCGGCGCGGGTACGGGAAACGTATCCATGGGCGCATTGAATTTCAGCGTGAAGATATAATCCTGCGGACGTTCGGGCCGGAGCATCCGCTGACGGGGCGTAACCGAATCGTGAAAAAACCAAAGTTTCAGGTCGTTCGGATAAAACAATGTTTTCTCGACCATCATAACCGTATCGAAACGGATTGAATCCCGCCAGACCGTATCGGGAACCAGCCCCCGTTCGCATGTGGGAATAATGATGGAATCGAGAAAAGCCAGCGGCTCATCGTTATTTTTGTCATAAGCATAATTGCGGTTTTTATCATCGAGGGCAAACAGACGGTACGACCCCGGCGCGATGTTGTGTATGATAAACCGTCCCCGCTCGTCGGTTTTCGAGGTGCGCAGGAACGGCGTCTTCGTAAATGCCGTATCCGACAGGTCGCCATGTATGCCGACAAGCGCTTTCGACACCGGCTCAAGGTCTGCGGCATTAATCAGAACGCCGCTTATCTGCAGCGTATCCAGCACATCGCCGGTGGAAAAGGCGAAACTGAAATTTTCGAGCACGTTCTTCTCGTTATTATCGCTTATGGAGCTTGTGAAATCAATCGTATAGGTCGTATTCTCCTTCAGCGTGTCCTTCAGGTCGACCGTTATTTTCTTGCCGACAGCCATAACCGAGGGGTTTTGCTTCTGCGGAGGCGTGACAATCACGTTTTCGCCCGGACTTTCCAGGGAGATGTATTCGTCAAAAAAGACTTCAATCTGCTTCCCCTTAAAATTCAGTTCATTTATAGTCGGTTTGCTGCCTGTGAACCTGGGCGGATCTTCGTCGTAAGGCCCTCCGTTCGGATTACCGATATTGGCGCATGCGTAAATCATGCAAAACAGCATGAGCGCCGCCGGCAGGCATAAAATGAGATGTCGAATCTGATGTTTCATTCCCTTTTTCTGACTAAATGACGGCGCAAAAGTAGGAATTAATTGTTAATTGCCAATAACTCTGAAGCCGATTCTGCAATACAGGCACTTTTTCCTGTCGCAATACTCGCGCTGCAACTGTATCAGCGCCTGCGTGTCGCCGGCATTCCGGACGGGAACGCCCGCCTTTTCGAAAAGAGTGACGATACGGTTCCGTTCCGGCGGCAGCTCCTCCAGGAACCGCAGCGCCCGGTCGCAATATGCGGGCAGGTTTTTTTGCTTCCCGAAAGCGAAAAGCGCCGGGATAACCGTGTTGATGAGGAGAATGTTCACCGCATTTTTCCCGATTGCCTTCCTCCTGGCGACGGAAGCGTTGCGGAAATGATAATGCGTATGCCAGTATTCCGACGGCGACAGGTTGAACCGCGATTTTATGCCGTCGAGATTTTCCGATTCCAGTATCGTGGAAAACAGCACGTCGCTGCTGACCCACATCGCCGCAACCTGGGCAATCCTCACATGCGGGAAGTTGACGGGGCGTGTACGCAGTTTTTTGAACAGAAACCCGTCCACAGGCTGGAGATGATATTTTTTACGCAGAAAATCATACTCGCGGCAGAGCGCCTGGTGGTACGGCCCGCCATCCGCGCTGTCCGCATCCAGCAGGCCGGCCTGACCGAAAAGCAGCGCTTCGACCTGCAGGAGATTGTCGCGGTGTTTCAGGATGTATCTGTACGGCAGGCTCCCGGCAAGCCATTCGAAAGCGTCGCTGTTTGTCCCGAATCCGAAACTGCGCATCAGAGTGATGTAAAAGACCTCGTTCCAGTCTTTCGCATGGCGTTCAAGACGGGCTGAAATATCCGCCGCCTTGCGTTCAAGAAGTTCCGACACAAGCGCCGCCGTCCAGTCGGAAATATAAATGGATGGAATCCGGCAGATATGCGCGGCGCATGGAGCCGGAGTGTCGCGCGACAGCAGCCACGCTATATTTTGCCTGACTTTCTCCGGGATGTGCAGGACAGCCTGCGGGACAACCCCGCCGTCCGTACGGTAAGCGGGCGTATCGTCAAGCCCGACCACATGAAGTATCACCGAATCGTAAGCCCTGTCCTTATGGTGACCGTGCGCCTGCCAGTCGGAAGCGCGGTCATGAATCTCCACGTCGCCGACCCACATGCTGTCGCCCATGCGTATTTTCGCATTGAAAAAGTCAGGCCCCGCATCCGTATTCTGCATTCCGGCATCTATCACAAAAACGGGCGTCCCCTCCACCGTCACAAATTCAGACTTTGCATACAGCCCGTGTTTCCACACATATTGAAGCATCGATTCCATAGAAAATCAGGTTTAATATTGTCATGTAAGCGCACAAATATAACGCCACCCGGGCGGGATACCGGCTAATCCTGTTTTTGAGGCGCTGTTGAATAATCCGTTGCCCAGCGCCTGATACCACGCTCGTTTTCGCCAAACTCCACGCCGATTTTCACCAACCGTTTGCCGCCCGCGGTGAAAGGTATCAGGTAGTCTTTCGCGTCAATTTGCTCCAACGCCTGTTCGGCCGTGGCGTTGCTTTCCAGTTTAAACTCGAAGACGTGCACCGCGTCGGACGTCTCCACCACGGCGTCAATCCGGCCGGTGGCCGTCCGGTATTCCACCCGGACAAACTGACCCAGCAGTTTGAACAGGATGTAGAACACGGTCTGATAATGCTTTTCTTCTTTGTTGTTGAGGTCGTAGGGGATGTCGGCAAAAAAGGCTTTCAGGCGGTTCATGAAGCCCTCTATATTGTGCGCCCACAAGTCCCGGATGAAACTCCCGGCATAAAATTCTTTGTTTACGGTTTTATCCGGCACGTAAACGGCAAGCAGTTCGTTGAAGAAGCCGTATTTCACCTCTTCGTTCGGGAAGCCCAGCGTGTATTC
>JAIRYY010000165.1 GCA_031267485.1 Tannerella sp. | reverse complement strand
GTTACAAATATAACCATATTATTTGAGAAAACCAAATAATATGAAATTTTTTCTCGCTTTTTTTCAGCCGATTACATAGATCTATTTTAAAATATGGTTATAACGGGCGGGATTTACGGATTGTGAAAGTCGTTCGCTTCCCCGGATGGCAAAACACCGTAGCCGGCGAATGCGAAGTGCAGAAAGCGTTGCGCAAAACTCTGCTTAAATACAAATTACATAAAGAAGATGAATTGTTTAATAAAGCATATTTGTATATCAAGGAGTATTATTGAGAAAATTCGGTGACCCATAATGAATAGCTGTGTGCAAATTGTATGCAACCCAAAAACAGAAAAGGCTCACATTTCTGACTTTCAAGTAGCGAGACCGAGGATTGAACTCGGGACCTCATGATTATGAATCATGCGCTCTAACCGGCTGAGCTATCTCGCCTTTTTAAAAGCGGGGCAAAGGTAGAATATTATTTTGTATTTGCCAAAGGCTGCGGGGTGTTTTTAAAAAAAATAGGCTGGATATACTAAAACAAAAATATCACCGTTTATTAAATATTATACATACGAAAAACATGAATACCTGGAACATCAACAGCAATGACATGCGGCAGTTCTCCCTTACTGAGGGAACGAAAAAAAAGCCGTCCGTTTTTTTCTTTCTGCAGGGGAGAAAAAATTCACGCATGAAAATGCACAGTTTTTTATTATTAGCGGCAGCTGTCGCTATTGCTGCCGTCTGCTCCTGTTCCGGCAGGGGCGCCTCTTCTTCTTTCGATGCCGTCGAATCCGGCTTCAGGCAGCCGGACAGCATGAAACTTGCCGTTTACTGGTACTGGATTTCCGGCCACATCTCCAAAGACGGCGTCGTCCGGGATTTGGAAGCTATGAAAAAGGCGGGTATCAACCTGGCATTTATAGGTAATATCGGGCTTGACGGACCGGAGATGGCCGGGGGCAGCGTGGAACTGTTCACGCCCGAATGGTGGGAGATTACGCACACAGCCATGAAAAAGGCGGCGGAACTGGATATTGAGATTGGGATGTTCAACTGTCCTGGCTGGAGCCAGTCGGGAGGGCCGTGGGTCACGCCCGAACAGTCGATGCGCTACCTCGCATCTTCAGATACAACGGTGAGAGGCCCGTGGAAAGCGGCAGTCATCAAACTTCCCGAAGTGGCTGCAGACGCGATGGACGATGTGAAAATAATCGCATACCCGGCGCCCGCGGGGAACGGTCTTCCGGCCGTGACGAAAAGCTGGAACGTGGAAAAACGGGCGGGCGGGGTATTGACGGCAGACCTGCCGCTCGGACAAACGGCGCCTGTCCGCACTTTCACGTTCAGGACAGACGAGCCGGCAAAATTCGACGCGGAACTGCTCGTGAAGGAAGGAACGTCGTACCGACTGCTGAAGAAAATACACATCGACCGGAGCAATCCGGCGCTTAATGTCGGATTCGACCCCTTTGCGCCGGTCGTCATCGCCCTCCCCGAAACAGACGCTTCCCTCTTCCGCTTCATCATATCAACGGAAGAAAGCGCCGTAAAGGCCGTCGTGACGCTCTCCACACAGCCGCTGGTCGAACGCTGGCCGGAAAAGACGCTGGCCAAGATGTTCCAGACGCCCCTCCCCCTGTGGCACGACTACCTGTGGGAGGAACAGCCCGAAGCGCCGGCGGAGCTGTGCGTCGACCCGCGGGACGTCACCGACCTGACGGAACGGGTCAGAAACGGCGTCCTCACATGGGATGTGCCCGACGGCGAATGGATCGTCACACGCACGGCCATGCGCACCACCGGCGTTCAGAATGCACCGGCGGCGCCCGAAGGAAGAGGCCTGGAGACGGACAAGATGAGTAAAAAACACATCGAAGCGCATTTCGACGCGTTCATCGGCGAGATACTCCGCCGCATCCCCGAAAACGACCGCAGGACATTCAGGATTGTCGTGGAGGACAGTTATGAAACGGGAGGACTGAACTGGACGGACGACATGACCGAAAAGTTCCGGGAGGCATACGGATACAGCCCCGTGCCGTACCTGCCCGTACTGAAGGGCGTCGTCGTGGGCAGCCGGGACTTGTCCGACCGCTTCCTGTGGGATTTGCGGCGTCTTGTCGCAGACCGCGTGGCGTACGATTACGTGGGCGGGTTGCGTGAGACAAGCAACCGGCACGGGCTGGCCACGTGGCTCGAAAACTACGGCCACTGGGGTTTCCCCGGAGAGTTCCTCATGTACGGAGGCCAGTCCGACGAAATAGGCGGCGAGTTCTGGAGCGAGGGGTCGCTCGGCGACATCGAAAACCGCGCGGCCTCGTCGTGCGGACATATCTACGGCAAACGCCGGATATGGGCCGAATCCTGCACCAGCGGCGGCCCTGTTTTCAGCCGCTATCCCAACATCATGAAACAGCGCGTCGACCGCTTCTTCACCGAGGGGATAAATGCAACTCTGCTGCACGTATATATCCAGCAATCTTACGAGGACAGGAATCCCGGCCTGACGGCATGGTTCGGAAATGAATTTAACCGGAAAAACACCTGGTTCGACCATCTGGACGTCTTCGGGACATATCTGAAACGCTGCAACCTGATGCTGCAGCAGGGCCTTTATGCTGCCGACG